>CAMWLX010000033.1 GCA_947175225.1 uncultured Porphyromonadaceae bacterium | reverse complement strand
TCTACATTTAGTTTCCGCAAAGTGAAATAGGGTCAAATTTATCTTTTGAAATTTGTTGAGACAATTTTGGGTTAATTTTATGGGAATTTCGCAAGAATTTGTTATATTTGCATTTTGTTGTCAGCCGAAACCTAAACATGAAATTGACAACATAAACCGTAAACCATGATAGAATTTGCAGCACAAGGTGTCGAGATGCCGAAGATCGACCTTCGGAAAATTTCGCTATGGATAGAAGAAGTAGCGGCTTCCCACTCCCGGCGGGTGGGAAACTTGAATTATCTGTTCGTCAATGATGAAGAAATTTTGGAAGCAAACCGCCAGTTTGTCAACCATGACTATTATACAGATATCATTACCTTTGATTATTCGCGTGGTGATCGGATCAGCGGAGACATAATGATCTCGTTGGAGACTGTTGCCACGAATGCGGAGAAATTCGGAGTCACATATTTTCGCGAACTCCTCCGCGTGATTATACACGGTGTCCTGCATCTCGTAGGCATCAACGACAAAGGGCCCGGAGAACGCGAGATAATGGAGGCTGCCGAAAATGCTGCCCTAGCCCTATACAATTCATAATTGACTCCTCAGTCTGGAATTAATGACATATCATCAGGCAAGCTGATTATTCATGGAGAATCATGAATGGAAGACAAGGGCAGAAATTCTAAATTCTAAATTCAAAATTCTAAATTATTCTCAATTCTCAATTATATCGTAATGTTGTTTGAATATGATGTAATAGTGGTTGGTGCAGGACATGCCGGATGTGAAGCTGCAGTTGCTTCCGCTCGTCTTGGCTGCAGTACCCTTCTTATTACTGCCGATATGAATCGGGTAGCCCAGATGTCGTGCAATCCTGCCGTAGGCGGGATTGCCAAAGGTCAGATAGTGCGCGAAATTGATGCGCTTGGTGGTATGATGGGCATCATCGCCGACCGCACTGCAATTCAGTTCCGTATGCTTAACCGTAGCAAGGGCCCTGCTGTCTGGTCGCCACGTGTCCAGTCTGACCGTACTCGTTTCATAGATGAATGGAGAAAGACTCTCGACGAAACTGAAAATTTATATCTCTTTCAAGATATGGTCATCGGTCTTCTCATCGAAAATGATGGAGATGATAATAAAGTCTGTGGAGTTGAAACGGCTTTGGGCATTAATTTCAAAGCGAAGAAAGTCATCCTCACTGCTGGAACTTTCTTAAATGGGTTGATGCATTTCGGCCCTACTCAAATTGAAGGAGGACGTATTTCTGAAGCTTCCTCCCGAGGCCTTTCTGATCAGCTGCGTGGCATGGGTCTCAATGTCGGAAGAATGAAAACCGGTACGCCTGCACGTATAGATGGCAGTTCGATTGATTATGATCTTGCTACGGTTCAGTCTGGTGATGACCAGCGCCTTTTCGATGGCTCTGTCAAACGGGATTTTCATAAATTCTCCTATCTTCCATCTGTCAAGAGAACTCTTCCTCCGAGAGATTGCTATATTGTGCATACAAGTCCGGAGGTGCATAAGATTCTCAATGATAATCTTGCCGACTCTCCGCTTTACAATGGCCAGATAAAAAGTATAGGACCTCGTTACTGTCCTTCTATTGAAACAAAGATAGTGACATTTGCCGACAAGGAAAGTCATCAGCTCTTCCTTGAGCCGGAGGGGGAGACGACGCATGAATTCTACATTAATGGTTTTTCAAGCTCTTTGCCTTGGCAGGTTCAGATGGAGGCTCTTTCGCGAATCCCTGCTCTTTGCAATGTGCAGTTCTATCGTCCCGGTTACGCCATAGAATACGACTTCTTCGATCCGACTCAGCTGCGTCATAGCTTGGAGTCAAAGATTGTCAGAAATCTTTATCTTGCCGGTCAGGTCAATGGCACTACTGGTTATGAGGAGGCTGCCGCCCAGGGTCTGATGGCTGGCATAAATGCTGCAAGGAGTGCTAAGGGGCTTGATCCTGTGATACTCGGTCGAGACCAAGCATATATCGGTGTCTTAATTGATGACCTGGTGACAAAAGGTGTCGATGAACCCTATCGTATGTTTACGAGTCGTGCAGAATTCCGAATACTCCTCCGTCAGGATGATGCCGACCTTCGTCTTACCCCCATAGGATATGAAATCGGGCTTGCCGACGAATATCGTTATGCAGCGATGAAGTCAAAATATGCTGAGCGAGATAGTCTCGTGGAGTGGTGTGAGGCTACTTCGACTCGCCCCTCTGAGGAGCTGCAGCAGTTCCTTGACAATTGCGCGACAGGGCGCCTCCCCGGTCGCGTCAAGATTGCCGATCTGCTTCGCCGGCCACAATTGAATTTCGAAAACCTGATGCCGTTTATCCCACATCTCGCACAGCGTTGTGCAGAAGTGGAGCAGAGTAGGAGAGAGGAGATAATCGAGTCTGCCGAGATCTTGATCAAGTATCAAGGTTACATTGACCGCGAACGTGAGTCTGCCGACCGTATGAGTCGCCTCGAGAAAGTAAAGATTCCTGAGACTATGAACTTCGACGAGATCCTTGCCATTTCTACTGAAGGTCGCCAGAAACTTTCCCGAATCCGACCTTCTACGATAGGGCAGGCCTCCCGAATTCCTGGTGTCTCTCCTGCCGACATCAATGTTCTCCTCGTCCTCCTCCGCAATTAAGCCCATTAAATCCCCTAGAGCTTTAACACCCCAAGCCCACTAAAGCCCTTAAAGCCCATATTTTAGATTAAAAATGTTTCACGTGAAACATTTTTAAAGATTAAGCATATTCATCGATTTCATCGAAAATATTCAATATGAAGTTGTTTAAACAACTTCTATAATAAAACAAAAGTTATGCAGCTTGAAGATTTAAGAAGTCTCATCAGAGACGTGCCAGACTTCCCATCTGTGGGAATCATGTTCAGAGACCTGACTACAATGATTAAGAATGGTGAGGCTCTCCATGTAATGGGCGATGCCCTCGCCGAACTTTACAAAGACAAAGGCGTGACAAAGGTAGTAGGTATAGAATCCCGCGGTTTCATCGGAGGATCTATACTTGCCGATAGGCTTGGCGCAGGTTTTGTGCCGGCTCGTAAACCCGGTAAACTCCCTTCCGTCACTGTCAAGGCTTCCTATGCAAAAGAGTATGGAGTGGATACTATCGAACTTCACAGTGATGCTATCACTCCCGACGATGTGGTGGTGCTACATGATGACCTGCTCGCCACTGGCGGCACAATGAACGCATGCTGCCAGCTCGTGAAGTCTATGAATCCGAAAAAAATCTACATTAATTTCATCGTGGAGCTCTCTGACCTCCATGGTCGAGATGTTCTTCCAAAAGATGTAGAAGTGACATCTCTCCTGACATATTAATTTAAAGTTCTATAAAAAAGCTCCGATGGAATCGGAGCTTTTATCAATTCTGGCATAAATGACCGAAGAAATAGATAATAATAATGATCTGCTTGCCGGAGTGGGTCGGGACATCAACGAGCATGGCGGTTTTAATCTCGAGATAAAGTCCGACCGCACTCCTGATGACATTCGCCATAACAGACCCGGCGAAAAACTCCGTGAGAAGATTCTTTCTCTGCCGGATTCTCCGGGAGTATACATGTATCTCGACAATACCGGGACGGTTATATATGTCGGAAAGGCGAAACGTCTCAAAAGGAGAGTTTCTTCTTATTTCAATCGTCAGCACGACATCCGGCGCACAAACCTGCTTGTCCGCTCCATTGTGGATATGCGCTTCATAGTTGTCCACAGCGAAGAGGATGCCCTTCATCTCGAAAGTGCAATGATAAAGGAGTATCAACCGCGCTACAATGTGCTCCTGAAAGACGACAAGTCGTATCCTTGGATCGTGGTCACCAAAGAAGATTTTCCTCGGGTCTTCATGACAAGGGAGAAGGGGCTGGGTGCGAAATATTATGGTCCTTACTCAAATGTGCAGTCAGCTAAAGTGGTGCTTCAACTGATACGAGACATTTTCCCTCTCCGCAGTTGCCGCCATATCCTCGATGAAAAGGGGATTGCTCGAGGTAAATACTCCCTATGTCTCGATTATCATATCAAAAAATGTGGCGGTCCATGCAGGGGGTTCATCAACAAAGAGCAGTATGATGAATACGTCACTCGCGTAAGGGCAATTTTACGCGGTGAAACCGTAGAATTGGAAAAATATCTGTTAGGGGAGATGCAGCGTCTAAGCGAGGATTGGAAATTCGAGCAGGCGCAGGAGGTGAAGGAGAAATACGAGGCTGTGAAGCGCTACAATGTCAAGAGCATCGTTGCAAAGACCGAAACAGCAGATCTTGATATCTTCGGATTCGTGACAAGTGATGATGAGGATGAGGCTGTGGTCAATTTCATGCATCTCCACAATGGAGCGGTAATCCAGAGCATCAACCTTGAATATCGACGTTGTTCGGCATCGTCAAAAGAAGAACTTTTGTCGATGGCTATCTCGGAAGTTGGGCGGCGCTTCGAACGCGAATTTTCCGAAGTGATCGTCCCTTTTCTGCCGGATGTGGATTTTGAAAAAATCAAATTTACGGTGCCTCAGCGCGGAGACCTGAAGAAGGTGCTCGACGTAGCTGTCAAGAACGCTACGCAATATCTCAAAGATAAGGAGAAGCAGGCGGAGGCTCTCGACCCTGAGAGAAGTGTCGAAAAATTAATGGAGACCATGAAACGTGATTTTCGTCTTGAAGTGCAACCAAGGCATATCGAATGTTTTGATAACTCGAATATCCAGGGCACTAATCCCGTTGCAAGTTGCGTCGTTTTCCGTAATGGAAAACCTTCAAAAAAAGACTATCGGCACTTTATCATTAAGACTGTGGTTGGTGCCGACGACTTTGCTTCAATGAAGGAGGTGTTGCATCGCCGCTACACTCGCATGATGGCTGAAGGGGAGAAACTGCCGGATATGGTGGTGGTTGATGGCGGCAAAGGGCAGCTCAGTGCAGCGGTGGAAGCTTTCGATGAAATGGGGATTAGGGGAGAAGTGGCTCTCGTCGGCATTGCGAAACGCCTAGAAGAAATCTATTTCCCCGGAGACTCCCTCCCTCTCTACATCAATAAGACAAGCCCGAGTCTGCGCGTCATTCAGGCAATGCGCGACGAAGCCCACCGATTCGGTATCACTCACCACCGCGACCGCCGATCAAAAGGGCAGACCGTGAGCGAACTCGACTCCATAAAAGGTGTCGGTCCTGCTACAAAGACGGCTCTCATCAAGCAATTCAAAAGCGTGAAGCGCATAAAGGAAGCCACTCTCGACTCCATAATAGAAGCGGTAGGAAAATCAAAAGGAATGATTGTATTTTCACATTTTCACACTGACGAAAAATTATGAATTATGCATTACGAATTATGCATTATTCCAAAATTATTATTAACTTTGCAATTTGGAAAGGATGGTTAACGACGGAAAGATTGACTACATATTGAAATTATGACAATGGAGCCCATCATACCACCAGTGGATAGAGACGCTATAGAGAGTGAGCTGACTCCCGAGCGTTTCTTAAGACATACAAATAAAGGCGACAACCTTCTGTTCGTTGTCGATGCCCATTCTGCGCCCAATACGATGCTCGAGATTGGGCGCCTGCGTGAGGCGGCATTCCGGCAAGCCGGAGGCGGCACGGGTAAAGGATATGACATCGATGAATTCGATACTATGGATGTGCCATGCCAGCAATTGATGGTTTGGGATCCACAGGCCCGCGAGATCCTCGGCGGCTACCGTTTTATTACGGGTGACAAGATTGATATGTCGTCTGGAGTGCCGAAAATTGCCACTGCACATCTCTTTAAATTCTCAGATAGATTCCTAAAAGAAATCCTCCCTGACACTCTCGAGCTTGGACGTTCGTTTGTGTCAGTTGGCTATCAGAGCAGCAAGGCAGGTACGAAGGCCCTGTTTGCTCTCGACAATCTTTGGGATGGTCTCGGTGCGCTCACTGTGGTATATCCCCATATAAAGTATCTATTCGGAAAAGTGACGATGTATCCTGCTTTCGGAAGAGAGAATCTCGACTTGATATTGGGATTCCTCAACAAGCATTTCCCCGACATGGAAGAACTTGCCCGTCCGATCCGTCCGATTGATACCAAGGCAATGACTCCGGAAATTCAGAGACGCTTATCCGGCGAAAATTATAAGGAAGACTATAAGATCCTCAACCGTCTTATCCGTGAAAAGGGCCTCAATATCCCCCCTCTCGTAAATGCATATATGAGTCTTTCTCCGACAATGCGCATGTTTGGCACTGCGGTCAATGATGAATTTGGCGATGTGGAAGAGAGTGGAATTTTCCTTACGATATCCGAAATCATTCAAGAAAAGAAGAAGCGGCATATCGAAACCTACAAAGAAGAAATAAGCAAAGGGTAATACTGGAATCGATAAAATTTTAATTTATGAAAAAGATTAATATCTTGATGCTCGGCGGAGCTCGCCGTGTGTCGATGGCAGAACTGTTCAAACGTAGTGGAGAGCGTATCGGCCGCGAAGTCAACATCATCAGCTACGAACTCCTTGAGCAAGTCCCGATAGCCCTCGTTGGCAAGGTGATAGTCGGCTTGAGATGGAGCGATCCGAACGTTGTGTCCGACATTGTGAAGGTAGCCCGCGAGTATGATGTCGACATTATCCTTCCCTTTGTCGACGGTGCCATTGAGATTGCTTCAAAGGTGCGTCATCATCTCCCCGACGTATTTATACCCGTTGGTGATTTCGAGACAAGCCGCACAATGTTTGATAAGGTTGAAGCAGCAAAGGCTTTCGAAAAAGCCGGTATCCCGATTCCTAAGACTTATACTGCAATCAATGCCAAGATGCCGGCGATTGCAAAGCCACGAAAAGGATCAGCTTCAAGAGGAATCAAGATATTTCATACTCTCGATGAGCTGATGCAACTCGAGAACCTGAGCGATTATCTCGTGCAGGAATTCATAGAGAATATGGATGAATATACTGTCGACTGCTATGTGTCGCAGAAAGGCGAGATACTCACCGTGGTGCCTCGTGTCCGGCTGGAAATAATGGGTGGAGAGGTCACTCGCACTATAACTTGCCGCAACTCTGCCCTTGACAAGCTAAGCCGTCAGGTGATTGAGACATTCAATCTTCGTGGCCCGATTACTCTCCAATTCCTTCACGACCTTGACCGCAACCGCTACCTGCTGATGGAAGTCAATCCCAGGCTCGGAGGTGGGGTTGTCTGTTCAATATATGCCGGTGCTCCTATCTCCGACTATATCATCGACGAATCTCGCGGCATTTCTCTTCAGCCTTGCGACGATTGGGCTTATAATACTCTTATGGCTCGCTACCAAAAGGAAGCTATCTTCTACGAATCGTAAGGCGCACTAAAGTTTTCTCTACGCCGCGCACATTGATTTTTTTAGGGAAAAAGTTGCAAATATTAGGTTATTTATGTAATTTTGACCTCCAAATACCCAAACATCTGCACCGACGTGTGGATTTTGAGATATAATTTATTGACAACCCGAAATTTAGTTAGTTTTTTATACACATGATCATGAAAAAGACATTAGTTTATCTTTCAATGGGAGCAATGATCCTGTCGATGGGATCTTGTTCCAAGAAGGTGAGTGACTTCGCATCTGAGTATTTCACCACCAACCCAACCCCGCTGGAGACAGTAGGCGAAACAGTGCCGGCTACTATTTCCGGAACAGTGCCTGCAAAGTTTATGCCTAAGAACGCTGTCGTTACTGTTACTCCGGTACTCGTTTGGAATGGAGGCGAAGCTTCAAGCTCTCAGGTGACATTCCAGGGTGAGAACGCACGTGCCAATGGCCAGGTGATTTCTTACAAGGATGGCGGTAATGTGACAATCCCGTTCAATGTGCTTTATCAGCCTGAAATGGCCAACAGCGACCTTTACCTTGACTTCAAGGTGAATCAGGGTGGCAGCGACTATTCGCTTCCTCGTGTTAAGGTCGGATATGGTGTGATTGCCACTTCAACTCTCACCGACGTTGCTGTCCTTGAGCCGGCTCCTGCTACAAGCAACTTCGAGCGTATCATCAAGGAGAAATACAGCGCTGAGATCAAGTTCCTCATCAATCAGGCTAAGATCCGCGCCAACCAGGTAGACGCTGCTGACTACGTAGATTTCAATAAAGATCTTATCGCTTCAAATGATGCTCCCAACAGGGAAATCGCAGGAATCAACATTCACTCTTACGCTTCTCCTGATGGCACTATGGCATTCAACAAGGCTCTTGCTGAAAAGCGTGAGGATGTGACTGTCGAGTATATGCGCAATCAGCTCAAGAAAGACAAGATCACAGAATTTGGCGAACTTACTTCTGAGTTCACTCCCGAAGACTGGGAAGGTTTCCAGGAACTCGTTGAGAAGAGCAATATCCAGGATAAGAACCTTATCCTCAGCGTCCTCAAGATGTATAAGGATCCGGAACAGCGCGAACAGGAACTCCGTAATATGTCTGCCGTATTCAATGAACTCGCAGAGCAGATCCTCCCACAGCTCCGCTACTCTAAGATCGTTGCTACAGTCAACGTTATCGGCAAGAGCGACGAAGAAATGTTCCTCCAGTTCGAATCTAATCCAAGTGGCTTGAGCCTTGAGGAAATCCTCTATATCGGTACTCTCGCCAACGATAACGCAAAGAAGGAAGCTATCTACGCTGCTGCAACTCAGATTTATCCTAACGACTTCCGTACTTGGAATGGTCTTGGCGCAACTCAGTTCAGCCTTGGAAAATATGATGCTGCTGCTAAGGCTCTTGCTCAGGCTAAGAAACTTGCTCCCAACGATAAGTCTGTCGACGTCAATCTCGGTCTCCTTGCGCTTGCTAACAACGACCTCAACCAGGCAAAGAACCTTATTGGTGGAGCTGCCGGTGTCCCCGAAGCTGGTGCCGCTCTTGGTGTCCTCTACCTAAATGAAGGCCAAGTGTCAAATGCAGTAAGCAGCCTTGGTGGTGCTAAGAACAATAATACAGTTCTTGCGCAGATCCTTTCCAAAGATTACAGTGCTGCTAAGAACACTCTCGCTGGCATCCAGAACCCCAATGCAAACACCTATTATCTCGCTGCTATCGTAGGCGCTCGCACCAACAATGAAAACATGGTGATGACCAACCTCCGCGAAGCTATCAAGCTTGACAATACTATGCTTGCAAAGGCTCAGAAGGACCTCGAATTCGCTAACTATAACCTCAGCGGACTCTAATCAAAGGATAATTTTCAATCCGATATCAAGGGCGTGGGCCGTGACTGGTCCACGCCCTACCAATAGACTAATATATTACACTATTCGAAATGGTTTTTGAATACGACTTTCTTGTGATTGGTTCCGGCGTAGCTGGCATGAGCTTCGCCCTTAAGGTGGCTTCTCCTGATCATAGGGTGGCTATAATCTGTAAAACTACGCTCGACGAAGCCAATACTTTCTTCGCGCAGGGTGGCGTAGCAAGTGTCACAAATTTTGAAGTGGACGATTTTGACAAGCATATCCACGATACTATGGTGGCGGGCGACTGGCTGTCCGACCTCGCTGCTGTGGAAAAAGTGGTCAAGAATGCCCCTGAACAAATCAAGGAACTCCTAAAATGGGGTGTTGACTTCGATAAAAAAGAAGATGGTTCGTTCGATCTTCATCGTGAAGGCGGACACTCTGAGTTCCGTATACTCCATCATGCCGACAATACAGGAGCTGCAATCCAGCAGTCACTCGTTGAGCGTGTCAAAGAAAATCCCTACATTGATATTTTCGAAAATCATTTCGCAGTAGAGATAATCACCCAGCATCATTTGGGTAAGATTGTGACCCGTCGCACTCCCGACATCACTTGCTTTGGTGCTTACGTGCTTGATGAAAAGACTGAAAAAGTAGATACTTTCCTTGCCAAGCTCACTGTCATGGCTACAGGCGGCGTAGGAGCTTGCTATACGACCACTACCAACCCTCTCATCGCCACAGGCGACGGCATAGCCATGGTCTACCGTGCAAAAGGTACGGTCTGCGACATGGAGTTTATCCAGTTCCATCCCACTGCCCTCTACCATCCGGGCGATCGTCCAAGCTTCCTTATCACCGAGGCTATGCGTGGCTATGGCGCCGTCCTAAAGACTATCGACGGAAAGGAATTCATGCATAAGTATGATCCTCGCCTTTCGCTCGCTCCTCGCGACATCGTGGCTCGGGCCATCGACTCGGAGATGAAACTCAGTGGAGCCGACCATGTATATCTCGACGTAACACATAAAGATCCTGAAGAGACTAAGAAGCATTTCCCTAATATCTATGATAAATGTCTATCTTTAGGAATCGACATCACCAAGGATATGATCCCCGTGGCTCCGGCTGCCCATTATCTTTGTGGCGGCATTAAAGTGGATTTAGACGGGCAGTCGAGCATCGACCGCCTATATGCCATCGGAGAATGTTCATGCACAGGACTCCATGGTGGCAACCGTCTTGCGTCAAATTCACTCATTGAGGCAGTAGTCTATGCTGAGGCTGCCGCAAAGCATGCGCAGCAGAGAGTGGATGGAATTGATTTCCGCCATGATGTCCCGGAATGGAACGATGAAGGCACTACACATCCTGAGGAAATGGTGCTCATCACTCAGTCTGAGAAAGAAGTCAATCAGATCATGGGTTATTACGTGGGTATCGTAAGAAGCGACCTGCGCCTTGACCGTGCTTGGAACAGACTTGATATACTTTATCAGGAAACTGAACGTTTATTTAAAGAGAGCAAGCCTACAAGGACACTTTGTGAGCTCCGAAATATAATAAATATAGGCTATCTTATAATGAGGCAGGCTCGCGAACGTAAGGAAAGCAGAGGTCTGCATTTCACCGTTGACTACCCTCACCCATAAACTCCAAACTTTAAACGCCTGAAAACGTTTAAATACTGTTAACATTGAATTTATTCCGTATGAAAAGGATCTTATTGCCCATCGCGGCTCTGACTGCAATATCACTTGGCATTAGCGCTAAGAAAAGCCATGACATGGCTCTCCAGCGCAATCTCAAGACCTTTAACTCAATGGTGAAGGTCTTAGAGGAAAACTATGTTGACTCCATACGCATTGACGAAGCATTCAAGGCGGCTTCCAACGCTATGCTCAACACTGTAGATCCTTATACGGAATACTACACTGCCGATGATCGCGACCAACTAATGAAGATGACCACCGGTGAATATGCCGGCATCGGAAGCTACATTACTGAATATAACGGCTATGTGTGCATTTCCCAGCCGATGGAAGGGAGTCCCGCCGCTAAAGCCGGACTCATGCCTGGCGATAGGATTGTGAAGGTCGATACCGTAGCTACCAAGGGGCTCAAGAACGCGGATGTCTCAAAACTTTTGAAAGGCACTCCCGGTACGGACGTATATATCGAAGTAAATCGTCCTTATGTTGCAGATTCCCTGTTGTCATTTACTGTCACACGCGAAAAAGTTACAGAGAAGTCTGTGCCTTATTTCGGTATGGTAAGTCCTACGACTGGCTATTTACGCCTGAATAGCTATATCACTAATTCTCCACAGGAAGTAGCAATGGCTCTCGACTCTTTGAAGAAAAACCCGGGGTTCGTAAATCTGATCTTCGATTTGCGTGGCAACGGCGGTGGTCTCGTAGAGAGCGCTATCGAGATCCTTGGCAATTTCCTTCCGAAAGGCACTCAAGTGCTACGTACAAGTGGCAATGGCAAGGAGCGTATCTATAAGACTACCCATACTCCGGAATTCTTGGATATGCCTTTGGTGGTGTTGACAGATGGCGGCACTGCCTCTGCATCCGAGATTACTGCCGGTGCACTTCAGGACCTTGACAGGGCTGTGCTTGTTGGCAACAGAAGTTTCGGAAAAGGTCTTGTACAGACCACTTTCCCCCTCCCTCACGACGCTCTCCTGAAAGTCACGGTGTCTAAATATTATATCCCTTCAGGTCGTCTGATTCAGGCTCTCGACTATTCAAGGCGCAATCCTGATGGAAGTGTAGCTCGCACGCCCGATTCTCTGACCAACGTCTATTACACATCTCGTGGGCGTGAAGTTCGCGACGGTGGTGGTCTGCAGCCTGACTCCGTGGTTAAGAACAATACCTATTCCGACATCCTCTACAATCTTGTGACAAAGAACAAGATCTTCGATTACGCCAATAAATTCCGTGCAGATCATCCCCAAGCCTTGCCTCTCGACAAATTCGGTATCTCGGATGAAGATTATGAAGATTTCACAGAATTTGTAGTAAGCAGTGGTATGAAGTATGACACATCGTTTGATGCGTTGCTCAAAGAGGTGCGTAAGCAAGCTGATGAGCAAGGCTACATGACAGCCGACAATGACTCTACCCTCGCGGCTCTTGAAAAATCTCTCGGTAGCGACTTGAAGCGCGACCTTCAGTTCAAGAAAAATGAAATCAAGGATTATCTTGAAGAAGAGATCGCTACTCGCTATTATGGAGATGCCGGGCGTATCGCCGTAGAGATAAAGACTGATCCTGTTGTGGAAACTGCAATAGCAATCATCGAGTCTCCTGAATATAAAGCAATCCTAAAGGAATCTGCTGCTCCGATTGTCGAGAATAAAGCCCGGAAAGGGAAAAGCAAATGAGCGCACAGATGACGCTTAGCGAAGCTGCTTCGCTGTTTGCCACGCAGACTCGCCTGAAAGGTCTTAGGAAACTTATCGCCGACAAGAAGGCATCCCGTGTGTCTCTCTGTGGTCTGAAAGGATCGGCAGCCGCAGTCCTTCTCGGGAAAATTGCAGATAAGAAGCACCCGATGGTCATAGTGGCAGACGATGCTGACTCTGCCGGCTATCTTTATCACGACTTGTCACGTGTGGCTGCTGATACCGAGGTCGCTTTCTTTCCTTCCGGATATAAACGCCATATCAAATATGGGCGTGTGGATGCTCCTCAACAGATATTGAGGGCTGAGGCTCTCGACGGTTGGAGAGCCGGAAAGGTAGGTTGGATCGTGACCTATCCCGAGGCTCTTGCTGAAAGGGTGCCTATAAGGGAAGAATTGGAGAAAAATACACTCAAGCTTTCCACTACAAAGAGAGCCGATATTGAGAAAGTGAGCTCCCGTCTTGAGGAATTAGGCTTCCGTCAGGTCGACTATGTCTACGAACCGGGGCAATTTGCTCGAAGAGGATCGATTCTCGACGTTTTTTCATATTCCAACGAACTCCCCTACCGCATTGACTTTTTTGACGACGAAATAGACTCTATTCGTACTTTCAACGTTGAGACGCAGCTTTCGGAGCAGCGTCTTGGCGACGTGTCGATTGTGGCTGCATCTGCAGCGGAAGGTAACGATGAGCATGGAGTCTCCCTGCTTGAATTTATTGGCAACGGCACTCCTCTGTTTGTAGCTGATACGTCGGCTCTTGTGGCGACTGTGCGCGATATAGCTGCGCAACAATATTCTGAATCTGCCGCTATTGCCGAGGAAGGCGATCCGGAAGCAATGAAGAAGGTGGTGGATGCGGAGGATTTCGCAAGCCGTCTGGAGGCTTTCCGTATCTTTGAATTCGGAATGACCGTCTCCCCGTCAGGTAAAGATGCGGTATTGGAATTCAACACTTCTCCACAAGCTCTTTATCATAAGAATTTCGACATTATATCTGAATCCTTCACCAATATGCTTTCAGACGGCTATCGTCTGCTTATCCTCAGCGATTCGGCATATCAGGGAGAGCGTCTGAAGGAAATTTTTGCCGACAGAGGTGATCACATCACGTTCACTCCTGTGGCTCAGACTCTGCATGCCGGATTTGTTGACCACGACACCAAGACCTGTTTTTTCACCGACCATCAGATATTCGACCGATTCCACAAGTATAGCCTAAAATCTGATAAGGCTCGTAGCGGAAAACTCGCCCTTTCGCTCAAGGAGTTGAATCAGATTGAAATCGGTGACTACATTGTGCATATCGACCATGGCATTGGTAAGTTTGCAGGTCTCATCAAGACCGATACCAACGGCAGCCCGCAGGAGATGATAAAGCTTCTATATCAGAACGACGACATGATTCTCGTGTCAATCCATTCGCTCCACAAACTGTCGAAATATCGCGGTAAGGAAGGTGTGCCTCCTAAGATCAATAAGTTGGGATCCGGAGTCTGGAATCGTATAAAGGATCGCACCAAGAGCAAGATGAAGGATATTGCTCGCGACCTTATCAAGCTCTATGCCGCGCGTCGCGAGGAAAAAGGATTTGCATACTCCCCTGATTCCTATTTGCAGCATGAATTGGAAGCGAGCTTCATCTACGAGGATACCCCCGATCAGCTGAAGGCTACCCAAGCCATAAAGGCTGATATGGAGAGTCCGCGCCCGATGGATCGCCTTGTGTGTGGCGACGTTGGCTTCGGAAAGACCGAGATCGCTATCCGTGCAGCTTTTAAGGCGGCCACTGACTCAAAGCAGACAGCTGTCCTTGTGCCTACTACTGTGCTTGCCATGCAGCACTACCGCACTTTCTCTCAGCGTCTGAAAGATCTCCCTGTGCGTGTCGAATTCATTTCGCGGGCTAAGAAGCCCAAGGAGGTGAAGCAGATTCTCGCTGATCTTGAAGCCGGAAAGATAGATATCCTGATAGGCACTCACAAGCTTATCGGAAAGGGTGTCAAGTTCAAGGATCTTGGTCTCCTGATTGTAGATGAGGAGCAGAAGTTTGGTGTGGCTGTCAAGGAGAAACTGAAGCAAATGAAGGTCAATGTCGATACGCTGACCATGAGTGCTACCCCTATTCCTCGCACCCTGCAGTTCTCCCTTATGGGAGCCAGGGATCTGAGCTCGCTCAATACTCCCCCTGCCAACCGCCATCCCGTGGTGACTACGGTTGCCACTCTCGATGATGATATGGTGAAGGAAGCGGTAAATTTCGAGCTTTCACGCAATGGGCAGCTCTTTGTCATATCCAACCGTATCGAGAATCTCAACGTTCTCGAAAATATGCTGCATCGTCTTGTCCCGGATGCCAGAGTCATTAAGGCGCACGGGCAGATGCCTCCTGAGAAACTCGAGAAGGCGATTCTCGACTTCGCCGCGCACGACTACGACATACTTCTCTCTACGACAATCGTGGAGAATGGTGTCGATATGCCCAATGTCAACACTATCATCGTCAATAATGCCCATCATTTCGGACTCTCTGAGCTGCATCAGCTGCGTGGTCGCGTTGGCAGAAGCGACAAGAAGGCATTCTGTTATTTCATGGTCCCTCCAGGGTCTCCATTGACGCCTGTGGCGCGCCGCCGTCTTCAGGCTATCGAGAGTTTCAGTGACCTTGGAAGTGGCATCCATATAGCCATGCAGGATCTTGACATTCGTGGAGCCGGCAATCTCCTTGGTGCCGAGCAGTCAGGATTCATTGCCGATTTGGGTTATGAGACTTATCAGAAGATACTGAAAGAATCCGTACTTGAATTGAAGACGGAGGAATTTGCCGACACATTTGCCGAGACCACAAAGCCCGGAGAAGAGGAGTTCGTGGCAGATTGCGCCATAGAGAGCGACCTGGAGCTGCGTCTGCCTCCGCTTTACGTGCCTCAGGAGAGCGAACGCATATCCCTCTATCAGCAGCTCGACAATATGGAGAATGCTGAGCAGATTGAGGAATTCCGTGCTCAACTGAAGGACCGTTTCGGTGCGATTCCACACACTACAGAAGAACTCATTAAGGTGGTGCCGCTCAGATTGGCTGCAAAACGCCTCGGAATCGAGCGCCTGACGCTTAAGGGAGGCAAGATGTACGTTTACTTTGTCGGCGAGGAAAACGCCGCATATTATGCCTCTACGGCGTTCGGACGAATGTTAGCATGGCTTCAGCTCGACCCGAAGCGCACAAAGCTCCGCGACATCAACGGAAAGCGATCCTTCCTCATAGCCGATGTCCCCACCGTCTCCGAAGCACTCTCTATCCTCGAGACTATCCGCGCCCTCCCGCCTCTCTAAAACCTCTGTGCCTTTGCGTGAGATAATAGTGTTCAGAAGTCGAAAAGGAGAGTGGCTGCCACATTCCAGGCGTTAGTGTGTAGGGTCAAGTCATTAGGGGTGTGGAGAGCGTTGCCAAGTCCGAAACGGTAGCCTGCATTGATCTGGATGAAGTTAATGATGTCGAAACCGATGCCCACATCCCACCCTGGCTGAAATACATTTGTTTTGAATGGAATATTGTGGCGGATGCCGGAATTATGGTCAAGACGAAACATCATGGATGGTCCTGTATAGATCATTGGAGCGAAAAGGTTGTTTGTCTGTGGAAGCCAGAATTTCCATTTCAAATGTATTGGTACCTCTATGAAATTTCTGCCAAAACTAAAAGGGGACCCTTTCTCCTCCCATATGGAAAGGCGAGTGTTATAACGAGTATAAAGCAACGCAATGTCAGGCGCAAAACCACATTTCTCAAATTGATATTCAAGTGCCAAACCTCCACTGAAACCACTTCGGTTTACGAGGGATAACCCCTCTGTAGAAGTGTCGGAAACAGCATTGCCGTTGCCAAGGGATGCCTTGGCAAAATCTCCACCAAACCGGAAGCCATAACGCAACTGTGCATCCGCTGCAAAAGATAGCGATAGGATAAGCACTAACACCAACGCCCATCCTTTCATCTCTGGCACATACCGCCCAAAACCAATCTTGAATATATTATCCAGTTGTTTTCCCATAATATTTAAGCTAATGAAGTTGTTTCGACTTATTTTTTTATTAAGATTTCGTCAGCTTTGCGAGCA
>CAMWLX010000032.1 GCA_947175225.1 uncultured Porphyromonadaceae bacterium | reverse complement strand
TATTCATCGGGAATAAGAAGACCAAGATTGATTTGGAGGATATGGATTATATCCAATGGCGCGGTTATCTTTCAAAAGACCTTGACAATCTCAACACCCTCCTTTTCATGCTTGGCGACATCACCCCGGAGCACGACAGCAAACTTCAGATGCTTCTTGATGTCATCCGTGAAAAGTTTACACATCCTATCAATGGCGACAATAAGAAAGTCATAGTCTTCACCGCGTTTTCTGATACAGCCCAATATATCTACGATAATATTGCACCTCTTATCAAGGAACGCACAGGACTTAATACGGCACTCGTTTCCGGAGATATTGAAGCCCGGTCTACATTGAAACTAAGGCAAGGCCCCGCAGGGAAAAAAGAGGCGTTAGATTTCAATAAAGTCCTGACGCTGTTCTCTCCAGTCTCGAAAGACAGAGCTACGTTATATCCAAATCTCAATGAGGAAATTGACGTGTTGATTGCCACTGATTGCATATCGGAAGGACAGAATCTCCAGGATTGCGACTATCTTATTAACTACGACATACATTGGAACCCGGTGCGGATAATCCAGCGTTTCGGTCGAATTGACCGTATTGGCTCCCGAAACGAGAGGATTCAGCTTGTTAATTTCTGGCCCGATATGGACCTTGACGATTACATTGACCTCAAAGGACGTGTGGAAGCTCGCATGAAAGTATCTGTTCTCACAGCTACCGGTGATGATAATCCATTATCGGTTGAAGAACAGGGAGATCTAAAATATCGTCGTGATCAGTTGGAACGTCTTAAAGAAGAAGTTGTCGATATTGAGGAGATGAATACAGGCGTATCTATCATGGACTTAGGACTTAATGAGTTTCGCCTTGACCTGCTTGAATATATGCGAAGCGACGTTGACATTGAGCATACACCTATGGGACTTCATGCGATTACCCCCACAAGTAAGGATGCCCCCAAAGGTGTGATTTTCGTATTGAAGAACCGCAATAACGAAATCAATATCGACCGTAAGAACCGCCTGCATCCGTTCTATATGGTCTACATATCGCAAGACTCCGAAGTTATAGTCAATCATCTTGACCCTAAAGGGATGCTTGACCGTATGCGTCAATTATGTCGCGGTAAATCTGAACCAATTTCAGAACTTTGTCGCAAGTTCAACGCTGAGACTCGCGACGGCCAACGGATGGGTACATACTCACGACTTCTTGGCGACGCTATATCTTCGCTCATAGCTACAAAAGAGACAACAGACCTTTTCTCATTTCTTGATGGTGACACAGGATCACTGTTCGGCAATGAAGTCAAGGGGCTTGATGATTTTGAATTAATATGTTTTCTAATTATTCGATAGAAATGACTGGAATTATAAGAGTTGAACAAGTTAAGGAGACATTGGTGTCATTAAGAGGTCAGGATGTTATTTTGGCTTCAGATGTCGCTAAACTCTATGGAGTAGAAACTAAGGTTATAAACCAAGCTGTTAAAAATAATCCGGAAAAGTTTCCACAAGGATTTGTCTATGAGCTCACTAAGGAAGAATGGAATGTTCTAAGGTCAAAATTTTTGACCTTAGAATCCCCGGTAGGTAGAGGACATCATCCCAAATATTTGCCAAAAGCCTTTACCGAGAAAGGTTTATATATGCTTGCTACCATATTGAAAAGTCCTATAGCAACACAAACAACGTTGGCGATTGTAAATACCTTTGCGGAAGTAAGAGAGTTGAAACATCGTCTTTTGGAGGTCCATGATACGGAGTCTCAGCAAGATAAGAAGATTGGAATGAAGCGAATCGGCGATATTCTTGCAGACTTAATTATGCCTGATCTCGAAACGACCGAAACACAATCATCACTTGAATTCAACTTTGTCATTGGGAAATTAAAACATTCTGTGACTCGACAGAGAAAGAATGATAATGCGGATATCATACTTAGAGAAAAGGTTATATTCGCTAAAAGGCTGCTTTCAAAAGGCTTTCAAGAAAAAGAGGTGTTGGAGTTAGCCAATATTACAGAGGATGACGTTATCAAAATTAAGAACTTATTGTAGTTGCTGAGATTGTGAACGAGGTCGTTCACAATTCAACAAAGGCATATTTCAGATGAATCAAGTTTTTCACTGCTGACAAATGTTAGGATTACCTCATACTACAGAAGTTAAACGACCGCTGCCAAAGGCGCAGCTCTTTAAGCGATTTGACTGGACTGCATCGCAACGTGAACGGTTCGATGCTGAGGTGTCGCGTCTTGACTTCGTGAATTGGATTTCACCTCGCACTGTTCCGGCTATTGCCGTCGGTGACGAAGTTAAAGAGATATTTGTTGTCGAAGTGTCACTCAAATCCCGAGACTTTGATATAAAGGCAATCACACTCCTTGCCAAGCATATTCCTCAGCGCATTGTCTACGTTCTCCGCTACGAGGATAAAGCTATTCTTGCCACTTATCACGCTAAACTATTTACCACCCCGTGGCGAGTATTGGAGGATATCATATTGCCACTCTCAAGCCTCACCATTGATGCTGTTTGGGAAAATATTGTTTCCTCAATCGGTGATTTCACGATTGAGGAAGATAAGTCTCTTACTGAACAAATCAAGATTGATGAGGAACGTAACAGACTCCAGCGTCAGATTGATGCCTTGGAACGCCAGATGCGATCCACGTCTCAACCTCGCCGTCAACGCGAACTCTATTCTGAAATAAAAAAATTGAAATCATTATTATGAGCCAGATAAAACGACCTGCATATATGGGCGATATGGAATCCCTCATTGCTGAGAAAAATATTGATTCTTCTCGCTGGTATCCCATCTCTATAGATACCTATAGACAAGATGTAAGTCAAGGAATCTTCGGGAGTCTGGACAAACATTATAGAAGTAATATTGCATATAGTCTTCAGTATTTAGAATACATTGAATTACAGCTACGTGAGTTAAATGTTTCCTCTGTAATTCGTACTATGCTTTATAAGAATTTTATAGTGGTAGCAGCTTCCATAATTGAGATTGTATTTTATCATTTAGCTAAAGTAAATGGGAAAATCAAGCTAAGAACAGAAAAACAAGTATTCCGTCAAGATATTAAACAACCTTCCGGAATAACTGTCACTACCCAAGTTGATAAATTTACCCTTTTTGGATATGAGATTTTGCCTACTGGAGTAGAAGACGTGACAAAGTTTGAGCAACTCATTTCTATTGTGCGAGATAATAAATTACTAATTGATACCGACCTGGCAGTAAACAAAGAATACCTAAAACTTCTCAGAAAACTTAGAAATAAAATACATTTAACTACCGCAACATGCTCAGATGAGACCGATTATAATAAATTTTGGTTCAAGGACTACCTGAGTGCAAAATTTTTTCTATTGATTGTGTTGCGTGATAGTATCTTTGGAAAAGACAAACAAGTTGTTTTCCCAAAAATGTATTCTGCCGTTGAAATACAAATTCACGAATATTTGAAAAATAAGTTACAAAAACATATATGGATAAATTGAAAATGCAAAGCCGTGATGTTGTGGGCGGAAACGTGGAGAAGATTGCTGCGTTGTTTCCGCAGTGCGTTACGGAGCGTCTAAATAAAGATGGTAAGC
This sequence comes from uncultured Porphyromonadaceae bacterium, assembly GCA_947175225.1. Lineage (GTDB taxonomy): Bacteria > Bacteroidota > Bacteroidia > Bacteroidales > Muribaculaceae > Lepagella. The sequence goes on along the minus strand of CAMWLX010000032.1, from coordinate 13,197 downwards.
AGGAACTTGCCATTGACTTTGATAAGCTTCGTGCGGAGTTGTCAAATGAAGTACTTGAGGAGGGAGAGGAACGCTATCAGTTTACTTGGCCCGATAAGCGTGCTGCTTCGCGTCTCGCCAACGAGCCTGTCAATCTTACTTTGCGTCCTTGCCGTGAGGACTGCGTCGGAAAAGACGGTACTCCCGGAGGATTTGACTCTGAGAACCTTTACATTGAGGGCGATAATCTTGAAGTCCTGAAAGTTCTGCGAGAAACCTATCTCGGTCGAGTCAAAATGATTTACATTGATCCTCCGTATAACACAGGCAACGATTTCGTCTATAACGACGACTTCGCACAGGGTCGTGATGATTTCGAGCAATCAAGCGGACTATTTGATGAAGATGGCAACCAAACCATCGACCCAATGCAGCGCAACACAGAAGCTAACGGTCGTTTTCACACCGATTGGCTTAATATGATTTATCCGCGACTAAAAGTTGCTCGTGACTTGCTTGCAGAAGATGGCGTTATCTTCATTTCAATAGATGATAATGAGCAGGAGAATCTTCGGAAGGTTTGCGATGAAATCTTTGGCGCACAAAACTTTATCGCTCAACTGATTTGGGAGCGTGCATTTGCTCCGAAGAATGATGCAAAATTTATATCCAATAGCCATGACTATGTGGTTATGTATGCAAGGAATATAAATTTCTTCAAAATCGGTCGTTTACCCAGAACAGCAGAAGCAGATGCTCGTTATTCAAACCCCGATAACGACCCCAGGGGTGTGTGGCAATCTGATAATCTAACTGTAAAAACTTATTCTCCCTCTGGAGATTATCCAATAACGACGCCCTCCGGGCGTATAGTAGAGCCTCCAGCAGGACGCTGCTGGAGGCTCTCGAAAAAAGCTTTTTTCGAGAGACTCCAAGATAACAGAATCTGGTTCGGCTCAGATGGTAATGGAGTTCCTCGAATAAAAAGATTCCTTTCGGAGTTAAAATTTGAGGGTATGGCACCAACATCTATATTGTTTTATAAAGAAGTAGGACATAGCCAAGAGGGGTCTCAAGAAGTTAATCGGTTAATGGACGCAGGAGTTTTCGATGGCCCGAAACCTCAGCGGCTAATGGAACGCTTATTGACCCTTGCAAATCTCAACGATAACTCTATTGTTTTGGACTTCTTTTCCGGCTCAGGTTCAATGGGGCATGCCGTTATGAATTACAATGCGGAAAAGGGTAAGCATTGTAAGTTCATTCTCGTGCAACTTCCAGAAGCTACAGATGATAAAGCTAAAAAAGCAGGCTACGAAACTATCTGCCAAATTGGGGAAGAACGTATACGCCGTGCCGGGAAAGGGATAATTGCCGAGATACATTCAAAAATATCTCAGAATGAGAAAACAATTGCGAAACTTCGAGAAGCTATGCCAAGTGCATCTGTTTCTATTCTTCTTTTGGAAGATCAGAAAGACGTTGCCAACAAGTTCTACGAAGAAAATATTCTTCCGTTGGAACAGGAAAATGAAGAACTCGAAAAGAAGATTTCTCGCCTTGACACCGGCTTCCGTGTCCTTAAACTCGACTCGTCAAATATGGAGGACGTGTTCTACACTCCCGATAAGTTTGAGCCTTCCTTACTTGATGGTCTCGTTGACAATATCAAGCCTGACCGCTCCCGCGAAGACCTGCTTTTCCAAGTAATGCTTGACCTCGGCATTGAACTCTCTGCCAAAATTGAACGCAAAGAAATCGCAGGTAAAAAAGTGTTCTCGGTCGATGATGATTATTTGCTCGCTTGTTTCGATAAAGACGTAAACGAAACTACTATCGAGGAAATGGCTAAGCTGCTCCCGACGCACCTTGTCATACGCGATGCCTCTGCTGCTAACGATAATGTGCTTGACAACTTCGACCAAATCATCGAGTCATATTCTAACGAAAAGAAAATCACAACTCATATCCTCTGACCGTTATGACTGAAATAGATCCACTATACAATGAATGGCTTTCGTATCAGCCATTGCCGGAAGAGGCATCCAACAGATTAAAGCAGAAATTCATGCTGGAGTTTAATTACAACTCCAATCATATCGAAGGCAACACTCTTACCTACAGGCAGACTGAATTACTGCTGCTATTCGGTAAAGTTGCAGAAGCCGCAGAGATGAAGGATCTCGAAGATATGAAAGCTCATAATGTTGGCTTGAAAATGATGATAGAAGAAGCATCAAATTCAGAACGCCAACTGAGTGAAAACTTCATTCGTCAACTTCATCATACGTTACTGCGTGAAGATTATAAAGTATATCGCGAAAGTGATACCGGCGCAGTTACAAGCTATATGGTTCATGCCGGACAGTATAAAACTCGTCCGAACTCCGTTATTACAGCAACCGGGGAGCGATTTGAATATGCTTCTCCGGAAGAGACTCCGGCATTGATGCATGATCTCATCGAATGGTATAAGGAAGAAGAATCAAAAAAGGAATTGACTCCTATTCAATTAGCAACAGTGTTTCATTACCGCTATATTCGTATTCATCCATTTGAAGACGGTAATGGTAGAATCGCTCGATTACTTGTGAATTATATTCTACGTCGCCACAATTATCCTATGATTGTGGTAAAGACTAAGAATAAACAGCATTATCTTAATGCTCTCAATCAGTGCGATGTTACTGTGGGGATGGTTCCGTCAGTTGGTGCCCATGCTGAGATTGAGCAACTATCTCCTTTTGTTAGTTACATGGAGAACTGCCTTATATCTGCTCTCAACACCTGCATAAAAGCAGCTAAAGGAGATTCAATCGAAGAAGATGATGACTTCGATAAGGAACTTGCTATCCTTGAACGACAAATTAAGCAGAAAGAGGACACAAAGAAACAAGAAGCATCTCAATATAACGTGATGAAATCTCCTGCTAGAGTATGGGATGTGCTGGAATATGTATATTTCCCAATTGCTAAGAAACTTTCTGAAGTATCTTTATCTATGCAGCGGTTTTTTGGCTACACACAGGTATCAAATATCCTTTACGCATCCAATCTTTCAAAAGGCATTCATCTCAATCAATCAATGCGTGGATATCAAGGAGATCCAAGACTAACTCAATCAATTATTGAAGCAACAAAAATGTGCTTTAATAATATCTTGCAATCTCCTAAGAATAAAATTATTGGGAATACATCGATGTCTCAGCTGTTTCAAATTGATTTTAAAGATGACAGATATCTGATACAAGGCAAATGGCCATATGCGTATGGTAGTTATCCCTCCTCTGAGCAGATGGATAATATCGTAAGACATTATAAGGAAACTTTAATCAATACCATTAAAGGGAAAATTGATAGTGCATCATGAAGTTTCAGTTTAAGATACAAGGGTATCAGACAGAAGCAGTCGAAGATACTGTCAATGTGTTCCGGGGCCAGCCGAAAAGAGACCCGAAACATTACCGACGCGATATCGGTAAAATTGCGAAAGGCTCAATATTTTCTGAGGATGAAGAAGCAGGTTATCGAAATGCCGATGTTGAACTTGACAAAAAACAGCTCCTCGACAATATCAGGGAGATGCAGATACGCAACCAAATCGTGCCAAGCACAACTCTTGCTCCAGGGCATGGTGTTGTGAATCTCGATATCGAAATGGAGACCGGCACCGGTAAGACTTACGTCTATATCAAGACGATGTTTGAACTTAACAAGCAGTATGGGTGGAGTAAGTTCATCATCGTTGTGCCAAGTATTGCAATCCGCGAGGGCGTAGCTAAATCTTTCCGTATGCTTGAAGATCACTTTATGGAGCATTACGGAAAGAAAGCTCGTTGGTTTGTGTATAACAGTTCTAACCTCAATCAGCTCGACCAATTTTCGCAAGACAGCGGTATCTCGGTGATGATTATCAATACTCAGGCTTTCGCAACCTCCATGAAAGAGGGAGGCAAAAGCAAGGAGAGCCGCATAATCTACTCAAAGCGGGATGAATTTGGCTCTCGTAGACCTATTGACGTCATAGCAGCCAACCGTCCGATTATCATAATGGACGAACCGCAGAAGATGGAAGGTGCGGCCACGCAATCGGCGCTTGCGAAATTCAAACCGCTGTTCGTTCTTAATTATTCTGCAACCCACAAAACCAAGCACGATACAATATATGCCCTTGATGCTTACGATGCTTATAAAGAGCAACTTGTAAAACGTATTCAGGTGCAAGGCTTTGAGGTCAAGAACCTCAAGGGCATAAGCAAGTATCTGTATATTGACGGTATGGTGCTTTCGCCTAATCATGCCCCGGAAGTCAGAATCGAGTTGGAATGTAAACGTAAAGATGGCTCTATTCGCCGTGAGATAAAGAAGTTTGCAGTAGGTGACTCTCTTTCTGCTGCTTCCGGACTTGCGCAATATGACGATTTCATTATTTCTGAAATCAATCCGCGTGGTCGAGGGTCAGTAACATTCCTCAATGGCGATACGCTTTATTGTGGAGAAGTTGTCGGCGACACCAACGAAGAAGCAATGCAGCGTGTCCAGATTCGCCAGACGATCATTGCCCATCTTCAGAAAGAAAAGGAACTTTTCAATCGTGGCATCAAGTGCCTGTCACTTTTCTTTATTGACGAAGTAAGCCACTATCGCCAATATGACGATGAAGGCAATGAGGTCAAGGGTAAATTCCAAAAGATATTTGAGGAGGAGTATGCACGGATTATCAATGACTTTATTACAATCTTTGATACTCCATACGATATGTATCTGCGTAAGTTTAAGCCTTACGAGACCCACAAGGGGTATTTTTCGATCGACAAGAAAGGACGCTCAATCAATTCAGACACCAAGCGCGGCTCAGACATATCCGATGACATTTCAGCCTACGATCTAATTCTTAAAAACAAGGAACGTCTGTTGAGTTTTGAGGAACCGACTCGTTTTATCTTCTCTCACTCGGCTCTGCGTGAGGGGTGGGATAATCCAAACGTGTTCCAAATCTGCACTCTGCGCCATAGCAATTCTTCCACTACCAAACGGCAGGAGGTAGGACGAGGACTGCGTATCTGCGTCGATAAGAATGGTATTCGTCAAGACAAGGAATTGCTCGGCGATGATGTACATGAAGTTAACCAACTTACTGTTATCGCAAATGAGAGCTATGCGAACTTTACAACTGCCCTTCAACGTGAAACACGCGAGGCTCTGCGTGACCGCGTAACGGCTGCATCACAGGATTATTTCATCGGTAAAGTTGTAGTTGATTCCAACGGGGAAAAGCATACCATTGACTTGATGGATGCCACTCTGATTTTAGGTTATCTGTATCAGAGCGGATATGTTACGCGAAATGGTAATCTGACATCTAAATATCACGCTGATGCAAAAGCGGATGAGTTGATGATCTTGCCGGAAGATTCTCCTATAAAGAATATTGAAACCGGTATGCAGAAACTCATTGCCGGTATCTTCAATCCCAAAGTTCTTGAAGATATGGTAGAGGCAGTTTCTCCGACTACTCCGGCAAATGAACTTAATGACAATTTCACTGACAAACGATTCCAAAAACTCTGGAATGAGATTAATCACAAGTATGTCTATACAGTTCACTACGATAGTGAGGAACTGATTGAAAAAGCTATCAACAATCTCAATAAGAACCTGACTGTAACAAAACTTCAGTACGTTATGGTTACAGGAGACCAGGATAAGGAAAATGTAACAGAGTTTGGCAACACTAAATCAACTACTCGGGAACTTACTGACGTATCAACCTCGTCAGTGCCATACGATGTAGTTGGAGATATTGCCAAAGGCGCACGACTAACGCGACGTACCGTTGTGAAAATTCTAAAGGGTATCGGCATGAAAGCCTTGTTATTCAAGAACAATCCCGAAGAATTCATCCGTAACGTCGTTAAGGCTATTCGTGAGGAAAAGGCGACTATGATTGTAGATCATATAACATACAATCCAACTAAAGCGGACCCTTACGACAGTACTATCTTTGTACCGGAACGCCGACTTAATGTTAACAAGGCTCTCGAACTGTCGAAGCACATCACACCATACGTTTCATACGACAGCGATGGAGAGAAAAAATTTGCGGAAGGATTGCAAGGCGCATCCGAAGTCTTGATTTTTGCAAAACTTCCTCGCAAATTAAAAATCCCTACGCCGGTCGGTAACTATGCACCTGACTGGGCAATAGTATTTGAGGAGGGAACAGTTCGCCATGTGTTCTTTGTCGCTGAGACCAAAGGATCACTTGACAAGATGGAGCTTCGTGGAGTTGAACTTGCCAAGACTGAATGTGCAAAAAAACTTTTTAATTCTATTTCCACCAATACTACTCGGTATGGTGTGGTAGACAAGTTCGATAACCTATACAAAATCATAAATGGTATTGCCTGAAGTCCATATTGATTCTTACAGACATCTATAACCTCTACTTCATATATGCCCAGAATATTTCACTTACATATCGAGAATTTCCGAGGAATTGAGAAGTTTGACCACTGTTTCAATCCCGGTCTTACATGCATAATAGGACGAGGCAACAGTGGTAAGACAACCATTCTTGATGCCATCTCCTATGTTCTTACACCCATGCATACCATTCCTTTTCATGATGGAGACTTCTATAACTGCAATATAGAAAATCCAATTATCATTGAGGTGACTTTAGTGGGACTCAGTGAAGAGATTCTTCGAAAATTTGGCGACCGCATACGTGGAGTCCGAGGTGAAGAAATCATATCTTCAATGACTAATCCAACAGCTCAAGAAGAAGGGGTGGAGGATGCGGTAACAATCCGTCTCAAAGTTGAAAAGGACCTGGAGCCTGTATGGGAAGTCATAGGAGACGAGGGTGTTGAACCAAGAATAGTTCGTGCGAGTGAACGCGAGCTGTTCAATTGTTTCTATATATCAGAATATACAGATCGCCATTTCACACTATCCAAAGGATCTCCCTTGAGTTCTCTGTTCAGACAAAAAGCTGATAAAAAATCCGAAGTATTGAATGCTGAGTTAATAGCACAGTTAAGTCGAGACACCAAGCAAGGATTCGAAAGCGCCATAGGGATGCCGGAGGTTTTTAATGATGTCATAAAAGATATATCTAAAAACGCATCCGAACTCGGCATAAGTACGGGTACTGTAAAAGCATCCATCGATCAAAGGGAATTCCTTTTAAAAGACAATAAAATAGCATTACATCAGGATGATATTCCACTTCGCCAGCTGGGGAAAGGATCAAAACGACTGTTGTCTTTGGCCATACAATTGTCATTGACAGATCCTTCCGGCATAATTCTTATCGACGAAATCGAACAAGGACTGGAGCCGGACAGGGTGCAACATATTGTTTCCCTTCTAAAGAAAAAGACTGGACTCCAAGTCATACTTACCACTCATTCAAGTAATGCAATCGTAGAATTGAGTTGCTCGGATCTCTATATCCGAAGAAATCAAACTAACGGACTTATCAACATACCTTCAACGGACGAAATGCAAGGAACTCTACGGAAAAACCCCGAAGCATTCTTTGCAAAACGAGTAATTATGTGTGAGGGAGCCACTGAGGTCGGAATCATACGAGGACTCAATGAATATCTATTACGTCCTAAAGGTATGAATTTGGCCAAATTAGGAGTACGATACGCTGATGGCACCGGGAAAAATTTAACCAATTACGTTACTGAATTTAATAGATTGGGTTATCCAATTTGTCTATTCTGTGATTCAGATGCCCCAGATGTGAATGATAAGAAAGCTGGTTTTAGAGCAATTGGAGTAGTAATCGTTGATTGTGAAGGTAAGCTTGCTCTGGAACAACAATTATTCAAAGACCTCCCATGGATTTCTATCAAGAAACTGATAGAGTACTATTTAAACGAGAGCCATAATAACACTAAAACCCTGTATAATAATTTAAGGAGTTATATAGTTAAAGATATCCAATATTCCGAGGATTGGTGGAAAATAGAATTACCAATATTAAGAAACGTATTTGGGAACGTAGCAAAATCAGCCGGGTGGTATAAAAACATCACTCATGGTGATTATGTTGCTTCAGTCATTGTCGAAAATCTTGAAGCTACCAACCCCTCTTTTTTATACAATATGGTTAATAATCTTACTGAATGGATGCTCAAACAGGAATAGACTTGGATAAATTCTTGACCGCTAACAATAGTATGATTGTCGCACCGGCAGGACATGGTAAGACTCATACGATTGTAGATTGTCTGGAGCAATATAGATATGAGGGTAAGAAAATTCTTATCCTCACTCATACTCATGCCGGTATCGCGTCCATCAGAGAGAAAATCACAGAGCGAAATATCCCTACAAAGTATTATGAGATCAATACAATCTGCAGTTTCTCTCTAAACCTTACCTTATCATACGTTCCTGAGGATAAACTACCCGATGATTCCGATATGAATGACAAGTATAGGAAAGCTCAAGAGTTTGCTATGACTCTCTTGTCATCAAAACCCATAAGGTCAGTCATGAAGGCTAAATATGACCATGTCATCGTTGACGAGTATCAGGACTGTGAATTCGAGCAACATAGATTGATTAATAAGTTAGGAGAAATCATTAAGGTTCATATACTCGGAGATGCCATGCAGGGAATTTTCGACTTCAATGGATCGCCTGTTGATCTCAACGGTGTCCACCTTAGTGCTTACCAAGAAAATTGTCAGACACTTTCAACTCCATGGAGATGGATAAATGCTGGATGTCCTGAATTAGGGCAAGAGATTCTTGAAATTCGACAATTGTTAGATAATGGTCAAGCAGTTAATATTCATAATTACAAACAAATTGTGTACATTAAGACTGACAAAATGGATTACTTCTGGGCTGCTAAAAGTAGTGCCGAAAAACCAGAAATAATCAAAATACTACAATATTACCTAAGCGATAGGTATAACGGAAACCTCCTCGTTATCCATCCTGAATCTCATAGAAAAGAACCTCGAACAAAGCTGGCAAAAAGACTATTCAATCTTGGTATGTTAGAATCAATTGATGACAAGGATTATTATGATACACTGAACTCATTTGATAATAGTCAAGGAGACGCACTAATAGCCTCAATAAGGGATTTCTTAAAACTTACCTGTATTGCCGGTGATATTGATGATTGGATTCGATCTGATGGAAAAATCAAAAATAAGAAAAACGAGAAAGATATCTTAAAGTCAGAATCATTAAATAACATCATAAATCCGTTAAAAAATGAAAATAGTCCACACAATATCCTGACAATAATATATCACATTAGAGATGTATTAGGTATAAACAGAGTAGCGAGAAAGGACATCTTTTATACGATTGAACGGATCCTAAAGGATGCTCAAAACCGAAACATAACTCTTTTAGATGCATTGAAACTGAATCGTGATAAAGTTAGAAGAATCGGCAGAAGCATACATGGGAAATATATAGGCACGACATTATTAACAAAAGGACTGGAATGTGAGACAGTAATAGTGCTTGATGCCCATAAGTTTCCAACTGCCGAACATCTTTACGTCGCTTTGTCAAGATGTTCCCGAAGGTTAATTGTCGCTTCTGAAACTCCTATCTTACATCCTCCAAAATCCAGGACTGATATCAGTAAAAATAAGAAAACTGTGCAGCTTTCGCTATTTGATGAATTGTAGTAAAAGGTGGTTTGTAAGGAAGAGAGAATTCACATTTCCAATAAGTTTTGTATGTTCTTTGAACGAAAGTGAAGGAAACAGTATAGAATAGAGCACTAAACAACAAGAAAAAATAGAAAACTGAACAATGGAGAACGGACAGATAATATTATTTCAGACGCCGGGGGCTAGACGAAGGTTGAGGTTCGGCTTGCTAATGAATCCGTGTGGCTTACCAATGATAATATGGCGGAGCTGTTTTAATATAATTGTTCTACAGTCTGATACGGGAATATATTGTATGAAAGAAAATTTGTTTTGATAACATGAGCAACTGGAAAGAAAAAGCGCTTGACGCATTACATAGAAGTCTCTATCCTGTGCCGCTGGAACTGAACGAGATTGACTGGAAGAGTGGACTGTCTGATAAGATAGATCGCTTGGCTCAGCATATCTGTGCTTTTGCTAACCATATAGAGAGAACTGTAATTGTATTAATTATTTAGCGTAAACGATGGAACATTAGCCTTCGATAGAAATATAAAAGAATTATGACAAACACAAATAATAACAACAAACAGTTAGACATTCCTGAACAAGAATATGAAGCCTTGGTTGCCAAGATTGATAACCTTTGGACATCAGCACGAAATCGGGCTGCTAATGCCGTGAACAAAGAGTTGCTTGACTCTAATTGGCTGACAGGGCAATATATTGTAGAATTTGAGCAAAAAGGCAAGATACGAGCAGAATACGGTAAACAACTTTTGCTCAAATTGTCACGTGATTTAACAGTTCGTCGCGGTAAGGGTTTCAGCCGTTCAAATCTTACTTACATGAGAAAGCTGTACATAGCATTCCCAAAATGTGAGACGCTGTCTCACAAATTGACATGGAGTCATTATTTCGAATTGCTGAAATGTGAAGATGAGATGGAACTTCAGTTTTATCTTCGTGAAGCGATAACCCAGAAATGGAAAGTAAGGGAATTGAAGCGTCAGATCAGTTCTTCTCTCTTTCATAGGATAGCACTCAGTACAGATAAGGAAGGTGTAATGGCACTTGCACATAAGGGCCAACAGATAATGACTGCTGATGATATTATCCATGATCCTTATGTGTTGGAGTTTACCGGTATTCCGCAAAAGAAAAGATATAAAGAGGGTGAACTTGAAAGAGCGCTGAAAGATAATATGGAGAATTTTCTATTGGAGTTAGGACGAGGATTCGCTTTCATCGGAAGGCAATATATAATTCCTATAGGAAACCGTAACTTTAAGGTGGATTTAGTGTTTTATCACTGCATATTAAAATGTTACGTTTTAATTGACCTAAAGCGGAATGAAGTATTTCATAAAGATATTGGTCAAATGAATCTATACTTGAACTATTTCAAGGCTGAGGTCTGTATGCCTGATGACAATCCTCCCATTGGTATTGTACTTGGTTCAAAGCATGATGAAGTGGTTATGGAATATGCCCTACAAGGCATAACCAACCAATTGTTTGTAGCCCGGTATCAACTCTATTTACCCAAAAAAGAAGAACTTCAAGCACAATTGGATAAAATTCTGAATAAGTCTGAAGAGATATAAGAAAACAGACATTCATAGAGATAACGAAGGATGATAATGGGATGCGTAGATATATGCTATTTCATATGCAGGGAAGCGAGACAACAGTTGAGGTTCGCCTGGCCAATAAATCTTTGTGGCTTACTGCAGACCAGATGGCGGAGCTGTTTCAACGTGACCGTTCGACCATCCAACGGCACGTAAAAAAGATTTATGAGGAAGGAGAATTGACATCTGATTCAACTTGTGCACTTTTTGCACAAGTTCTGGGAGAACTATGAGAACTGGGAGGACTATGAGTGTTGGGAGCTATGGGAGTGAGGCTGATCACAATGCTCATAAAAGAAGCAGGTGAGATGAAACAGTGCTACGTATATAGAGGAAGAAAAATCCGGCTTCTGGATGGGGAAGCCGGATGGAGGGAGAGTCAATTGAGGATGTAGGCCTTTGACATGAAGACAGATTTCACGAGGTCGGTGGCTTTCTTGTTGAGTTCGCGGGTGAGGGTTTTCTGCTCGCATTTGTCCAGGGCGGAGTAATCACCGCCGTGCTCTTTCAGGAAGTCTTCGAGGATGTCCTTGGCAAAGAGTCCCATGATCTTTCCAAAGTCTTTTGGGAGTGAAACTTCTCCTATATGGCTCACTACGTTGTTGAGTCGGTTTTCTGTCACATATGCCTCAACTTCATGGAGGAGAGACTGAAGTGCTTCGCTGTAAGGGATAGGTTCGGAGAAGAGCTTGTTGCGTTTTTTGACGCTCTTTTTCTCGGCAAATCGGGCATTTTTGTTCTTTATGAGTACTCTTGAACCATTTCTAAGATACTGAGGAACTACCGGACGGATTACGACTCCTTCGCAGATATTATCGTCGATATCTGGAAGTCCAAGCCACTGTGAGATTTTGCTCTGGAAGGCGTTTGGATAGTTCAGACATTCAGTCAGCGAGCCACGGAAGAGAGTCTTTGCATAGAAGAATCCTTCAGCTTCGAAGATTTCATTCACTTCATCGACAGAAAGGTAGTAGCCTTTTTCCCCTTCGTAGACGTATATGTCAAAGCCATAGAATTCATGGCCTGGAGTGTAGTTTACTCCTTTCTGGATGAGGGTGATTCCCTTTTCAGCAGGGACTCCTTCATGGGCATAACGGCCTCCAAACATTTCTCCGAATACTGAGATCGTATCCATTTTTGGATGAGACTGTTTCACTCGTTGGAAGAGGGAGATAACCCTTGGCTTGTAAGTCTCCAGAAGAACCTGGAAGTCATAGAACTTTTCGTCATCAGCAAGAACAGAGGTCCGCTTTGCAAAACCGACTTTGTTGCCGTCGCAAAGGAAGCTGGTGTTGGAACCATGCACCTTCTCTTGCACTACCCATTCGAGGTCGATAGGAAGTTCTTCCTTGACCCGCTCCATGAATTCACGGGTGATGGCATTTTCTATGGAGCTGTACTTTTTGAATTTTAGCATAGTTGATTTTGATTTTATACGCATTAAGCGCGGTTGTGAAAATTGAGAAGAGAGTTATCGATGTGTCCGCAGCTAATCATGGTGGAGAAGTTTTGTTACCAATGGGACACAAAAAAACGACTGTCGGGAAGCTTGGCAGGGACTTTCCGACAGTCGTTGTATCTTATTTAGCCTTGGCTATATACTAACTGATATCAGTAGAACTGAAACAAACGTGTCGGCGATATCCTGAATTTAGATATGTGACATTAGACGGCATGGTCGCACACATCAAGCGTTCAAAGCTATTAAAGCCTTGAATACTGCTGATTGGTAATATGTTGCGATGTTTTATTGCCATTTGTTTCTGTTTTGAGAGCGCAAAATTAATAATTTTTTGCTAAGTTTCCAAATATTTTTGATCAACGCCTAATAATGAAGTTGTTTCGACTTATTTTCGAATATAAAAAAATTCAAAATAATCTGAAGGATCAATTCTTTTTATCAAGCTTCCGCCATCTTTACGGCATCTTCCGCTTCA
>CAMWLX010000031.1 GCA_947175225.1 uncultured Porphyromonadaceae bacterium | reverse complement strand
TCATTGGTTTCAGATATCCAATTAATCATTGAAAATTTTAATGTATCTGATGTCATTCGATCTAGGAAAATTATGGAGAGACTAAGGAATACACCTATATTCCTTAGGGCACCATATTTTTATAGTTTTAAAAGATCGCCTAAAGTTACAATTGATCCTGATAATGATTTAGTCAAATTCAATCTAGATGAAAATGATTTAATTGAGGATTATATAAAGATATACGCCTATTCCTTTGGACCTTTTAATTCTTCAGAATATTTTAAACCAGAGAGCTTTAGAATTGTATGGCTCCTTAAGGAACCATATATGGAAATTGGAGACTTAGTTAAATATAAATCCGGAGAGTACCGCTATCTTGGAGGTTTCGATCAAGCTTCACCAACGATTCCTTCTTCAACTACTAATGCTAATCGATGTTCAGATGGAGAACATTTTATTACATATGAGGAGGTTTCTAGTAATCCTACTATCAAAAATCTTATAACAATAACCCAAACGATATTAAAAGGATTTAAAGGATTAACTGAACAGGAATATAATTCTATCTGCCATATAAAATATATTGACAAGTTAAGGGACCCCAGTTATGATTTAGATAACTTCAATAATGTAATGAATCACACATGCGTTATAGAAGTTAATCATTTCCCAGGATTGGCATTTAATAACTCAAAAAATAGTGATCCTAATCTGATTCGGAAATGGTTTGAGAAGAATGAAAGCTTTCTCTCAAAATGTATTGATTTCTATATGCCTCATCTCGTTATTATTGGAGGAAAATCAACAATGACAAATATGATTGTTGATTTTTGTAAAAATACGGAATCTATAGATTCCCATTTTTTCAACTGGACAAGAATTACTAAAGTTTCCGAATATACAAAAGATCATCAATATTCAATTTTAGGAAGAAATATACTTCCAGAATCTGATTACAGAAAAGTTTTAAATTCTGATACACTAAAGACTGAAACACAAACTGCATCTATATTTAAAGATGAAAAAGGCTGCATTTGGTTTCCCTGGCATCATCCTGCAAATCCATCCTTTAATACTTATTGGGATAAAAAAGACCGTAATCGTATTGCTGCTTTCATTAAAGATTTCTTGATAAATACACAAAAGCTTAAAAATTCAGATAAGGACAGGCAATAAGAAATTCCATAATTTACCGATAAAACTGAATTGTTGATTGGTTACATTAATTCTTGGAGTATACGCACGTTTTTAAGATAAAAATCAAAATACCATAAAATAATGTCCGTATGCTTATCGAAATCCAAAACCGCAAATGCCTCCGCTGCGGCAACTCTTTCACCCACACTCTCGGAGGAATAGTTTTAGTTACCACACCTAAATGCCCAAAGTGTAGCTCCCGCTTTACCATCAGGATCTGCAGATTAATGTAAACTAAGCTCAAACAAGAATCCTGACTATACCCACCCTGAACCGTCGCGAAGCCGTTTCCGCCTGAAGCTGTGCTTCATTCACAGAGAATGACTTAGAATTTCCCTCCCCATGCTAACCAAAGAATCCAAACTATACACCAACCTCCCGGTAGCCGAGAAATACGCCATCCTCGAAGCAATGCGCCTCGAACTCGACCGTCTATACCGCAACGACCGCTCCACATACGACCGCTACCGCGCTGCCCTGAAACAAAACACCTGGGAAGCCCTCGAAGAAAACTGGAAACTATGGGATCCGGTACCCAAAAGCCATGTAGTCTGGGATGGACCAAACGACTGCACTTGCCGTCTAAAACCCTCCCACTCCAACTACAAGGACTGTGAAGCCGTAAACTTCACCGTATGCCAATACGATCTTCACGGCAGTCCGGACTTCGATGCAGTCACATACCCCGGTTCTATAGTTGACATCTCCGACCTCTACGATACATTGTCATACGACAACATCCAAAAACGTGGAGGCGGACCCAACAGCCTTCAAGAGATAGCCCAGAACCGAATGATTCCGGCTCTAAAACCTGCAATAGAAGCATGGGCAAAAACCAACCGCAGCGAACCGGACTTCTGGCAATGGCGCGATAGCCTCAACCTCGTCCCCCACGAAGACACCGACTGCCGCACGATGCGTCTCGTCTACCGCCCACACCGCCTTCAAACATCGAGGCGGCGTAGCCAACGCCCTCAACATCAAATCCCACTTCTCCAATTGCAAGAGTTAAATTATTCAAATTATTCGGAGAAACTTGGATTATCTCAAAATATTTTGTATCTTTGTACACCGAAAAGTGCTAGCATCTGCACAAGCAGCAGACTTGCACTATAAAAGGAAGACATGGGAACGTTTTTATGGCGTTCCTTTTTTATATAATAGTGAGTCGTGTACACTTTTTTGTACATAAATTTGTTATTCCAATATAAAAGTATTATCTTTGCACTAATAAAATCGAATAATTATGCAAGCACTATCTGTAAGAGACTACCGCAACAATCTCGCCGCATCATTTGATCGCGCAAATAAAGGAGAAACTGTTATCATACGTCGTCGAGGACAGCTCTTTGCCCTCACAAGTCTTGGCTCTGAGGAGGTGACTATATCTCCTCAACTACAGAAACGTATCGACGAAGCTCGGAAGGCTTATCGTAACGGTGAATGTATCTCATGCAAGACTCCTAAAGACCTTACCGATTATCTTGATTCACTGTAATGTATACCATTGACTTTGATCCTAAACTTGAAAAGACTCTCAAGAAATGGAAGAAATCAAATCCGCTTCTTTTCAAGAAACTTACAAAGATACTCTTAGCTATCCAGCAGGATCCTCGCCATGGCATAGGACATCCGGAGCCATTGGTGAAAGGTAGCGATATCACGTATTCTCGTCATATCTCAGCTCACGACAGAATCATATATGATATCTATGATATGGATATACATGTGTTAGTCTTGGAGATAGAGGGACATTACAACGACAAATAAATATAATATGTATTTCAAGCCTCAGACCCGCCGCTGTATGAGTTGCGGCCACACATTTACCTATATACAGGGTGACCTCATCTTCGAAATGTTCCCCAAGTGCCCGAAATGCGGATCAATACTTACCCGAAAGGTCCCCTTCATCTGAAAGATCCTATCCCTATCCTATATACAAGGAATCGGATGTATGCCTCCATGCATCCGATTCCTTGTATTTGCTTACTGATTCAATAATCACAAGACTACGTTAAGGGTTTTATCAGCTTTCTTGTTTCAAAAAACTTTTGCCCTGAACCAAGTTGAACTTCTGTGTATTTTTGAATATAGCTTTTTTTGACTATTTTTGCACAAGAATCAATCAAAATCTAAAACCTAACAATAATATGAATAAACTTCTAAAATCAACATTGGCTCTCATCCCTGCAATTATTGCCGGAGGATGCTCCGGCGGGCAGGATTCTCCGGAACCTACTCCACTGCCAAATCCTCCGGCTCAGGAGAAATTGGAGATAAAAATCAGTCCATCTGTAAGTGGCAGCCGTGCTACTGACTATGGGTTTGAAACCGGCGACTGCATCGGTCTTTATGTGGTGAACTATTCCGGAGGTAATCCGGGAACGCTAAGCAACTCCGGCAATCATGTCAGCAACATGCGCTTCAGTTATAACGGGACATGGACCCCGGACTCACAAATGACTTGGGAAGACAACGAGACTCATGCCGATTTCTATGTCTACTACCCATATTCAAGCGTTAAGTCAGTAAATGCTCATGAATTTGCTGTCAAGAAGGATCAATCTACAGAATCCGCTTACAAGGCCTCCGACCTAATGACCGGTAAGACCCTCAATGTAGCTCCGACTTCATCGGCTATAGAAATCCCGGTCAGCCATACAATGAGTCGGGCTTCCATCTATCTTGAGCCGGGCAACGGTTTTACTGCCGAGTCTCTCTCAAAATCTGATGTCTCGGTAAGGATTAATGGCATAAAATGCAATGCTACAGTAAATCTCGCTACCGGAGATGTGACCCCTGTAGGAGAAACGGCAACAATTACACCGCTATTTACAGATAACTGCTATAGGGCTCTTATAGTGCCTCA
Organism: uncultured Porphyromonadaceae bacterium; assembly: GCA_947175225.1. GTDB lineage: Bacteria > Bacteroidota > Bacteroidia > Bacteroidales > Muribaculaceae > Lepagella. Next base: position 12,807 of record CAMWLX010000031.1, on the reverse strand, counting down.
GACTGTGGAAGAATGCGAACTTATCACAGTGATCGTCGACGGCAGAGAATATAAACTCCGGAAAGGATTTGCTTTTGAAAGCGGCAAGAACCATAAATTCACCATAACCTTGAGCAAGACATCAGCCGGAGTAAATGTAAATATCACTCCATGGATCGATGATGACACCGACAATGGAGGCACAGCCGAATAAAACACAGCATGGATATGAATAAACTACTGACTACATACAGCCTCCTGACAGTTTTGGCGCTGACTGCATGTTCTGAAGACTTGCTTAAATCTCCGGAACAGGAGATGCAAGAGAACGGAACCATAAATCTTTCCGGAGAAATCAATCAGGTGGCAACTACCCGAGTAAACGACGAAGGGTTTGCCGACGGTGACGTGATGGGCGTCTACATAGTAGACTATAACGGCAATAATCCCGGCACACTTCTTACCAAAGGAAATCGAGGAGACAACGTACGCCATACATTTGACGAGACCGCTTACCGTTGGAACTCTGCCTACGATCTCTATTGGAAAGACAAGCACACACACATTGACGTGTATGGATATTATCCGTTTGGTGCTCCCGACGATGTAAACAACTATAATTTCACTGTAAAGACGAATCAGGCTTCAATTCCCGGCGATGGGACTATGGGCGACTACGAGGCCTCCGATTTCCTGTGGGGAAAGGTGGAAGGTGTTGAGCCTACATCAAGTGTCATCCGTCTTCCTATGACCCACAGAATGGCAAATGCGCGCGTCACCCTTACGGAGGGTACCGGATTTGCAGATGGTGAATGGGCTGATACCAAAAAGCAAGTGCTTGTCTGCAATACTGTTCTTGATGCTGTAATCGATCTCTCCACCGGATCAGTGAAAGCTGAAGGGAATGTCAGCAACTCATCGATTATCCCAAGCAAGCGTGGTGATGAATGGAGGGCCATCGTAGTTCCTCAGACCATCACCGCCGGTACGAACCTCTTCAACATCACTATAGGTGGTATCCCTTACCGCTTCTCTAAAAGTGAGGATTTTAGCTACGCACCGGGCAAGATGAGCAACTTCACTATAAAAGTGGATAAGAAAGAGCTCACCGGCGACTATTCACTCACTCTCGTCAGCGAAAGCATCACCGCTTGGGAGACCGACCTTGTGAGCCACGATGCCACTTCAAAGGAATACGTGATAGTGGAGTCTACACCGGGCGGCCTGAAGCAGGCTATCATCGATGCCGGTAAGGACTACACTAAGCTAAAAAACCTGAAGATTACAGGAGAGGTCGACTCTCGCGATTTCTACTTCATGCGCGATGAGATGGATGCACTCCAGGCACTCAATCTCAAGGAAGTGAAGATACAGGCATTCGGCAACGAGCCAATATACAATATTGCTTGCAAAGAAGATCAAATTCCGCCAAGCTCATTCTACTCGAATGCTACTGTATCAGGCAAGGCCAGCCTTACAAGAATAATTCTGCCCGACAGATTAAAATCCATTGGGGCGAGAGCATTCTATGGATGCAGAAACCTTACCGGATCTCTTATTATTCCTGAAGGGGTAATCGATATTCAGCAAGGTGCGTTCCATGCCTGCAAGTCACTGACCGGATCTCTTTCACTTCCTTCGACATTAAAATACATAGGAAACTCACAACACGATGACGGAGAGTTCAGTGAAGACAAAGATGAAGGCAATGATTACTACAACGGTGTATTCTATGGATGTGGATTCACGTGCGAACTTGTAATTCCCGACAATGTCGAACTTATTCGAGGTTATGCATTCAGTGAATGTAAAGGCTTCTACGGCAGTCTCAGGCTGCCTGAGAAACTTAAAAGAATTGGTCTTTGTGCATTCAGCGGATGTCTGAACCTTAGTGGTTCACTGGAAATACCACAAGGAGTCACAGACATTCCATCCGAAGCTTTTCATAACTGTGGGTTCAACGGCACTCTTACTCTCCACGACGGAATTGCGTCTATAGGTAACGATGCCTTCAGTGGATGCCATTTCCGCGGGGAACTTGCGTTGCCCAAAAACCTTATGGTAGTAGATAATGGCGTATTCTACGGCTGCGATTTCTCCGGCGAACTCATTCTCCCCAAAAATCTTGTGACAATCGGTGACAAAGCTTTCGCCTACAACTGGCGACTCATGGGTACACTCGAATTTGCCGAAGGCCTGATTACGATTGGTGCCGGGGCATTCGCACATTGCCGTAGCCTTGAAGGACTCGTATTCCCTGAAAGCCTTGAGAATATACGCTACGAGGCAAGCTATTATGAAGATGGAGGTGCTTTCCAAGGATGCTATGGAATCGGCAAGATTGTGAGTAAAAGCGTTATTCCTCCATACATACAGCAGGGTGCCTTTGACGGAGTATCAAAGGACAACTTCACCTTAGAAGTGCCGGAAACTTCCTTGGTGCAGTATCAGGCAGCAATCGGTTGGCGCGACTTCAAGCGCATCGCCGCCCACCACGAGTTAGTTTGCCGTCCGGCGGTAGCCTGTGCGTTAAGCACCGAACACAAGCAGACCCTCGTCATTGACTCTGAAGGCGAATGGATACTCGAGTCAAAGCCCGACTGGTGTGAGCTATCCCAGACTTCCGGCAACAAGAAGAGCGAGATAACCCTCACTATCAAGTCCACGGCAGCAGGAGACATCCGCGAGGGCGACGTAGTCTTCAGCCTTAAAGACAAGGAATATACCCACACCTGTCATGTGACCCAGTACGGATATGAATACGGCGAAGATGAGTTCCTCGCTCTCCAGAAAGCTTCCAAAGGCAACAACGGCGGCATCAATATCGTAATTCTTGGCGACGGCTATGACGCAAAGGATATAGCCGGGGGTGAATACCTCAAAGACATGAAGCAGCAGGCAGAATATTTCTTCGGAATAGAACCTTATACAACTTACCGAGACTACTTCAACGTCTACACCGTGTTCCCACTCTCCACTGAAAGCGGAATCGGAACAATCAACTCGATCCGTTACAACCGTTTTGGCACCACTTACACGGGCGGCGTAGGTCTGAAGTGTGACTATGATGAACTGACTGATTATGTGCTGAAAGCCCCGACAGTCAATGAAAGCAATATTGACCGGACGCTCGTCATCGTAGTGCCAAACAGCACCGATTATGGCGGTATATGCCAGATGTGGACTTCCGGCTACGCAGTAGCATTCTGTCCGAAGAGTGACTATGGATATCCTCTCGACTCCCGCGGCGTCATCCAGCATGAGGCCGGGGGGCATGGATTCGGAAAACTCGCTGACGAATACATCTACCATAACGCATTCATTGACGCATGTGGATGTAACTGCTGCGAACATGTGGATGCAATCAACTGGGCAAAATCATTAGGGTGGTATGACAATATCGAGCTTACCGGCAAGATGCACGAGGTAGGCTGGAGTCATCTCATCTTCGACCAGAGATATAGTGATATAGTAGACATCTTCGAAGGTGGCTTTATGCACAACCGAGGCGTATTCCGCTCTGAACAGAACAGCTGTATGAACAATGACATTCCATACTACAGCACTATCAGCCGCGAGAGTATCGTAAGGCGAATCAAGAACTACGCCGGCGAGCCATTCGACTTCGAGGAATTCGCAGCTCTCGACAAGCGTTCGGCTGGGACCACAACAAGAGGTGTGGATATCGGGTCCGCAAATTCCGGCAACCGCTCTCTGCCTCCTGTCATCCACAAAGGAAGTCCTTTGAAGAAACGATAATGATAACCTATGAAAGATAAAATCTATGAGACGCAATATTAAATCAATTGCAAACGTTCTATTGTTGACTCTTGGTGTAGCCTCCTGCACCAATGAGTCAATCGAGCCGGAGGCAGCGGATACCCACGGAAAGGTTGCAATGTCATTCACATTCAGCCACCCATCGGAAACGCGAGCTACGGAAACCTCTTTCGAGGAAGGTGATGCAGTAGGACTTTTCGTATCAAAGTCCGATAGCCCTCTTGAGGTATCGGGCAACGCGCTCAATAATGAACATATTACATTCTCGGCGTCCGGTTGGAACTCAGGAAGAAAGCTATACTGGGACAAGGGGACATACAACGCTTATGCCTACTATCCGGCGCTTGATGAGATATCTTCTGTGAGCGACTTGCCATTCTCTGTAGCGACCGACCAGCGAGCAGCCGATGGCAACAGCATTGACGGATATGAAGGTTCGGATTTCCTGTATGCTTCATCCTTAGGGATTGTGGCTTCTCCAGATCCGGTAAATCTTCAATTCCGACACATACTGAGCAAACTCACGATCAGGCTGATCAAGGGAGAGGATTTCGAAGGTGAGATTCCGGATAACGCTACAGTCTATCTCCACAACACAGTGACCGATGCCACCATCGACCTTGCTGCCGGAGTTGCCACAAAGAATCTTCGTGCTGCGGGCAAGACAGTCATAGCACGAAAAGCGGGACCTACATCCTACACCGCGATAATTGTTCCGCAGCGACTGGAAAATCGTGTGCCACTTGTGGAGGTGGTCATGAATGGAGTGTCTTTCCTCTATGAGAGCAAGTTCCTCTTCAAACCGGGGATCCACCACATAGTCAACCTTGTAGTCGACAAGAATCCGGAACAGATCAAGATTGAAGTAGGAGGAGAGATAACAGACTGGAACTGACAACCTATAAAACTGCATGTCGTCAAAAAGGATAAAGATAAACATATCGCTTATAATAATGAGCCTTATATTAGGAGTATGGGCTGTGGGAATAATCCTGCAGCCCATCCCGGAATCTATATCCGAAAATCCAAAAGTGGTGGCAATTGACACTATTTCCGACATTTCCACACCAAAGCAGAATTTGAATCCGGCAGTCGACACTTCAGCAAATGCGCAAGAGAGCATGGTCAAAACTGCTCAACCCACTACTTACTTATATGATAGCACTCCGCCTGCTGACACCCGGTTCAGAGACGCAAACTTATCTGCCTTTGGCATTGGCAATCCATTCCGGGCAGAAGCGCAAAAAGTGATGAGCAGACAGCTCGAGGAGACAGATTCTGCAAGCCGGCACAGGATACTCAGCTACTGCGAGCATCTCCGCACATCCTACACTACGCGCGACATCGACTTCATACGCCAGGTATTCAGCGACAATGCCCTCATCATCATCGGACATACGATTAAGACCGGAAGCAAAGAGACTGCCGGAGATGGAAACAGGAAAGTCAGTTATGCAATACGTTCAAAAAAAGAATACCTTGAGCGACTTGAGCGTATTTTCAACTCCAACAGCAAAATTGATGTTGGCTTTTCTGATTTCAAAATTCTGCGGCATCCTACTATGGAAGGAATATATGGCGTGACCCTAAGGCAGAAATACAGTTGCGATCGCTACAGCGACGACGGCTACCTTTTCCTGCTATGGGACTTCAGAGACCGGTCGATGCCATTGATACATGTGAGGACCTGGCAACCCGCTCCATATATTCTTGAGGGAGGCGAAGATGTGATAGAAATAGGAGACTTCAATCTGGAATGATGGGAAACAAGATGAGACAAAGGCCACTTACACTCGTGATAGCTATGGCAGTCAATATGCTGCTTGCCATATTTCCTGCGCCACTCTTGGCGCAGGAGTTCAGTGTAGGTAAGTTTCATGACCTTCCCAATGATATCTCTGCCTTTATCAATCCTGTAAAGGATTTGAATGATGAAGGATGCGCTCTTATTAAGGTCATAGCTGCCTCTCCTGACTTCGCGTTTTCGACGCCTCTCGGAATAGCAAAACGTATTGACAAAACAGGGGAAATATGGTTATACTTGCCTCGTGGATCTAAGAAGATTACGATCAAGCATGCTTCTTGGGGCGTATTGCGCGATTATCTTTTCCCCTCAAAACTTGAAAGCCACAAGACGTATGAACTGACCATAAACGAACCAAAGAAAAAAATTATTGATATAGATACCAAGCCCATCGTGACTACTATCCGTGACACAATGGTAGTGACCAAGATAGACACCCTCGTTATAAAGCCCGTGAAGCCTCCGGTGCCTCTCGAATCCGATATATTGGCAACTGCCGGATTTGGTGGGAAAGCATCATATCTGAATTGGGGTGTGTTGGCGACAATAATGAAACGTCACGGCGCTTTCATTCATGTCTCTTCAGACTTTGGCAAGACGGGTCATATAGTTGCATCCTGCAGTAAAACGGGATTAATCGACGGTGTAGAACGATATTACTCCGGCATCATACGAAGAAAATCCTTTATGGCTACCGTCGGGGCAATCCATCGTGCAGGGTCTCGTATAGCAGTTTTCGAAGGACTGGGATATTCATCGAATGCCCTTGCCTGGCAATTGGCAAAATCCGAAGGGGGAGACTTCGTAAGAAATTCATTCTACAGTCATAAGGGGCTGACTGCAGAAGCAGGCATAATAATAAGATTTAACCGTATGGCAGTGTCTGCGTCAGTCCTTACCGTAAAAGGGAGTGAATGGTTTGCCTCAATTGGTGTAGGCATAAGATTAAGTAAAAAGTAGAGTTAACAGGAAAAAAATGATATATAGTTCAAAATATCTCTTTATGCTTCTGTCCATGTGCATTTTGGCAAGCTGCTCTGAACATACTTCCCCGAGTATCCTTGAGCCAATAATCACTCTTTCTGAAGCAACCGAAATATCTCGTACTGAAGCCACCCTTATTGCCACTGTCGACAGACAAGGGGAGGCTAAACTGTCGGTTATCACTCTTTTTTATTCTGCCGAAGAAGCCGTAGAACAAATGAAGATTAACGGAGATCCTCAATCTGACAAAATACCCTTTCATTTGACCGGGCTCAAGCCGGGTCAGAACTATATTGCATATATAGAGGGAGGCACCCAAACTGCAACCTTAAAGTCTAACACAATCACTTTTAAGACCCAATCTAACGAACTCCCCAAGCTCTCTTCCCCAACTCCTCTTTCCACCGGACCTTTGGGCATTATCTTAGAGTTCAACATCATTGAAGACGGAGGGGAAGCTCTCACAATGGCAGGGTGCGAAATAAAGGCTTCCGGATCGTCGGAAAGCCGTCGGTTTTATCTTCCGGAAATAGACTTGACCTCTGGTGCCCATCAAATTAACATCACCGGCCTTATTCCTGAGACTTCATACGTCATAACTCCATTTGCGTCAAATTCCATAGGGGAGGCACATGGTGAGCCTCTCGAATACACTACAAGAAACAGTATCGTTCTTCAACAGCCTGGATGCCTGTCCATGCTATTTGAGAATGGTGGCTTTTACGACCTCGAATCCCTTACGATTTCCGGATATTTGAATGGCGATGATTTCCGTACACTCCGTATCATGCTCGGTGCCTCAAGCGCAACGGAAGAAAACCTCTCAGGAATCAAAATAAATGATGTCGACCTGACTGACGCTGTTGTCTCCGAAGGGGGAGAATCTTATGACGGAAGCCGCTTTACAGAGACTGACAAACTGACATACGGCATATTCGCAGACTGCCCCCGTTTGCGTAATATAATTCTCCCGGCCACAGCTATCAGCCTTGACCGCAATGCTTTTGCACGTTGCCCGGCACTTGATGCCATCACAATATCAGCCGGTATCGAGCATTTGCTCCCTTCTTCGGAATGCCCTTCTCTGACTGAGATCAGGGTGTCGAAGGCCAACCGTGATTTTACGTCTATTGACGGCGTGCTCTTCAATCATGATGCATCCGAAATACTATGGTTTCCTTGTGGTAAAAAAGGCGACTATCAGCTCCCTGCGTCAATAAAGTCTATCCGTGAAAATGCCTTCGCTGAAACCTCCATAACGAAGCTCATTGTTCCTTCTACGGTGACTTCCATAAGTCGTGGGGCATTTGCCGGATCTGCTCTTACTGAAATAATTCTTCCTGACAACATTACCAATATTTCCGAGGGAATGTTTCAGAACTGTTCAGATCTGAATTCGGTTTGCTTAGGCTCAGGCACAGAATTCATCGGAAATTATGTGTTTGACGGGACTGTTGTCAGTTCCATTTATCTGAAAGCCGACATCCCGCCCTACGCCACAAAAGATGCATTCATCAATGGAAGTTCTGCAATCTTTGAGGAGTGTACTCTTTTTATCCCGGTGGGAAAAAAGAAAATATACCGCAACCATAATGTCTGGGGCAATTTCACCCGCATTGAAGAGTTCCAACCATAAATAAGCTAAAAGTCTTATGGAAAGTAGAGATGAATACAATGACAGGGTTCCCTTGTCAATGGTCGAGAGCGATTCTGATTCGAGCATCCACGCTGATGAAGAAAGTGCACGTCTTGACTTCGCAGGGATCTTCTCCAATAAATTCTCCAACATATCCTTGCTCTACAGTTCCTCAAATGGAGCCACGGAGATCCATACAGCTACGCGATATGGAAAACGTTTTACTCTGAAGGGTCTGAAAAAAGACTATCTTGAAGATCCGATCAGCAACATGTGCTTGGCAAAAGAATTCGAAATAGGCATATCACTTGACCATCCAAATATCCGGCGCACCTTAGGACTTGAAAATGTCGACACTCTCGGGAAGAGAATTATATTGGAATATATCGACGGCATTCGTCTGTCAGAAATGATCTCAGAAAAAAATATTTCTCAGGAGAAAGCGAGTGCAATGGCATTGCAAATGGCAGACGCGGTAAGATACCTGCATGGCAAGCAGATATTCCATCGTGATCTCAAACCCGATAATATATTGGTGTCCCATCAAGGAGGAAATGTGAAGATCATTGACTTCAATCTGTCGGATCGTGATGATTACGTCATTCTTAAGCATCCCGCCGGATCAAAAAGATATATGGCGCCGGAGCAGTCAGAGCCGGATGCCACCCCGACTGCAGAAGCCGACATATATTCGCTTGGAGTGATTCTGAGTGAACTTGCAGACGCAAGCGGCAACCGCCGGTTGGCTCGTGCTGCCGCCCGGTGCATGCATCCTGTTCCTGCCAAGCGCATGAATGGACTTGATATGATAGATGCTTCCTATGAAGAAGAGGATGAGAATGCTTCATGGGCAACTCAGATTCTCTCGTCGGAGGCCCTGACATATATTTTGTCGGGACTTTGCATCGTGCTCGCCGCCTTCATCACAATACACTATTTAAACTTCTAAATCTAAACAGCCATGGGAAAAAATGATGCATTAGAGGCACTGGTCAGGATTACCAATGAACGCCTTGGATATGAACCAACCACTCCATCTGAATTCAATGATTTGCTGCTGCGGATACAAAAGACCACCGGCGACTCTTTAAGCCTTTCATCCATTAAGAGACTGTGGGGCTACGTAAAATACAATGGTGATTTTTCACAGACCACCCTCAATATACTGGCACGATTCAATGGAATGAAAGACTGGGAATCCTTTAAGAAAAGAATCGAAAGGGAAGTGGCTATCACCAACGATGAAGATTCCGGATTTCATCCTGACACAATGATCGACACCGGTAAATATAAGCCTGGCGACCGATTTGAATTGAGTTGGAACGATGGAAAAGGATGTGAGATGGAATGCGTGGACCACATGAAATTTCGCGTGATGAAATCACGAAACATCAAGCTAAAAGAAGGAGACCTCGTCACACTCCACACCCTGTGCATAGGCCATCCCATCTACATCAGCGACATTGACCGAGGCGACCTTCATTTCGCCTCCTACATAGGCGCCAAAAAATCAGGCCTCCAATCCATAAGCGATGTGTCAAAGATAGTTAAAGTTTAGGCAGAATAGGGCAGAGGAGCGTTATATAGTCAGAAACCTTTTTTATTATTAAAGCTATGAACGACAGATTAAGTTATGAAGAAAAGAAGGAACTGCCCGATAGCGTATTCGGGCTTCCTGAACGCAGGGAATATCCAATGCCTGACGCAGCTCATGTAAGGGCAGCAGAATCTTATTTCCGTTATTGCCCTGAAGACCTCAAACCGAAGTTGGCACGCGCCATCCTTGCAAAGGCTAAGGAATTTGGGGTAGATGTCGAATCTCCGACAGTCTTAAGCTACGCTCAGGAATGACCCTCATCCTCGTTGGCAGGCACGCTTCGTGCGTCTGCCATATTAAAACTCCATCATGCATATTCTATACCTTTACGGCATAGGAAATATGCACGATGGAATTTTTTTATCTAAATATGGGGCTTTTATCAGGATTTTTGCCTAATTTTGCATTATGATTAAAGCTGCTCTAATCGATATGGACGGAGTCCTTTACGACTCCATGAAGTATCATACCCTCGCCTGGAAACAGATGATGGAGGAAAATGGTATCAAATGTACTCGCGATGAGTTCTACCTATATGAAGGTATGACCGGCGCGGCTACTATCGACCTTATATGGCAACGCGAATTCGGCCATCCCTGCGACCCTGATAAACGCACTGCCTTATATGATTATAAGACAAAGATATTCAAAGAAATCGGTGGAAATGACCTTATGCCCGGTGCCGATCGGATGCTCCGTACCTTATGTGCACGAGGCATCAAGTGTGTCGTCGTGACCGGGAGTGGACAAGCCTCTCTCATCGACAATATCCGCAAAGACTATCCTGGAGTCTTTGGCGACGGCATGATGGTCACTGCTCACGATGTGACAAAAGGTAAACCTAATCCTGAGCCATACCTCCGTGGTCTGGAAAAAGCCGGTGTCTCGCCAGATGAAGCTATAGTAATTGAAAACGCTCCTTTGGGCGTTCGTGCGGGGGTAGCCGCAGGTATCCGCACGATGGCTGTATGCACCGGTCCAATCCCCAAAAAGAATTTCCAAGATGAAAAAGCTTGGGGCATATTCCCTTCAATGAATGAATTTGCAGATATGCTCCCCCTTGCCCTTGATCTTATCAATGCCAAATCTCCATTTATTCTCGCTGATACCAATACCTCATCATTGGTAGTAGATCGTCTTGCCGATCAGATGCCCTATATTTCCACAATCCCGCGATGTGTAATCCCGGCGGGTGACGATCATAAGAACATCGATTCGCTCATGAAAGTATGGCGGATGCTTTCTGAAAGCGGAGCGACAAGGCGTTCTTCCCTCTTTTGTATTGGAGGAGGAATGATCACAGATCTTGGAGGATTTGCAGCAGCCACTTTCAAGCGAGGTATAGACTGCATAAATGTATCCACTACGCTTCTCGGCATGGTGGATGCGGCTACGGGAGGAAAGACTGCCATAAACCTTGATGGACTGAAAAACGAAATCGGGGTCTTCGCCATGCCTAAAGACGTTGTGATCATTCCCGAGACTCTTGACACGCTCCCGGAGGAAGAACTCCTCTCAGGCTATGCTGAGATGCTGAAGACTGCACTGATTGCAGACCCGGAGATGTATGAAGCCCTTCTCGACATCGAGCGTTTTCTCAATGACCCGCGTCTGCTGCTCCCGTGGATATTGCGATGCATAGAAATAAAGACTGGTGTGACCACTCGCGATCCAAAGGAGAAAGGGGAGAGAAAAATACTTAATTTCGGCCACACTGCCGGCCATGCCATAGAGTCGTTTGCTCTCATGCAAGGAAAGCCATTGGCACACGGAATTGCCGTTGCTCATGGACTGCTTTGGGAAATGGTATTGTCGGCTACTGCCAAGGCAAACGGAAGAAATGCATCTCTTTCATCAACGCGACTCTATCCGTTTGCTTCAATGCTGAAAGAATATTATCCCACTGCCGGGGTAAAATGCACAGATATCGACACCCTTATTTCCCTTATGCGCCACGATAAGAAAAACTCTTCACCCGATCGTATAAACTTCACTCTGCTCAACGAGATCGGATGTCCGCAGTGGGATATATGCCCATCAGAAGAGGAAATAAGAAGTGCCTATGAGATCTATGGTACACTTACAGGACAACTTTGACCCTGAAAAAGCATGAAGAAAGCATTGCAATACATAGTGCCAATACTATTGTCGGTCCTGTTGATTTGGTATCTGTTCAGTAAGGTCGATTTCAAGCAGACCATGGACATAATAAGCCATGGCGTTGACTATTGGTGGATTCTCGCGGCAATGGGCATTAGCGTTTTCTCTCATATCTTTAGGGCGATGCGTTGGCAAATACAATTGGATGCACTGAATGTCCGCACCACTTTGATGGAACTGACTTGTGGCGTCTTCGGGTGCTATGCTCTCAATCTGTTGCTTCCCCGTGTCGGAGAACTTTGGAGATGCTCTTTTGTGGCAAGCCGATCCAAAACACAGTTCACGACAGTAATGGGCTCGATGGTAGCTGACCGTATGGCTGACTCAGTGATGGTGCTCTTCCTCATCCTGCTCACTTTTGTGATAGCTGCTCCTGCTCTTGCTTCCTTCATGGCAAAATACCCGGTAGGGGAGGGGATTCTAAATCTTCTCTATTCCCCGGGTCTCTGGATAGCCGGTATAGCAGCCATACTTATTGCATGGTGGTTGCTCCATAGGTTCCGCTCCACCAAGTTCGTAATCAGACTTAAGAAATGGACTGCTGAAATATGGCGCGGATTTGCCGTGACGGCCACTATGCCCGGACGATGGAGATTTCTGTTTCTTACCTTCGCCATATGGGGATGCTGTTTCGTACAGCTTTATGTGGCTTTCTATGCGTTCCGGTTTACGACCGACCTATGTACGAGACCCGGACTCGCATTCGGACTTCTGCCTTGCCTCGTGACCTTCGTGATCTCTTCCATCGGAATGGCAGTTCCAAGCAACGGAGGTCTCGGACCATGGAACTTAGCGGTCATGTTCGGACTCGCGATCTATGGCATTCCGGATGTAGAGGGAGCTGCCTTCTCCATCCTGCAATGGAGC
>CAMWLX010000030.1 GCA_947175225.1 uncultured Porphyromonadaceae bacterium | reverse complement strand
AATATCAAAATAATATGAAAGGATCAATTCTTTTTATCAAGCTTCCGCCATCTTTACGGCATCTTCCGCTTCATTCATCAGTCACGATGCCCGCATCGCTCCTTCTTCATGAAGCGAAATCTGCTCGCAAAGCTGACGAAATCTTAATAAAAAAATAAGTCGAAACAACTTCATTGACAATTCCCAAAATGCAACTTTTGAATAAAGGCATGATTCGCCTTTGGCTTTTACTGATGCTCCTGTCTCTTGCTTCTCTCGCTGACGTGATGGAATATGCTACTCGACAATCTCAGGATTTGCCAGCAATAGCCGGCTTGACATGCGGTGCAATCTTTAAGGCTACAGTTCTCACTTTCATATATGCATTATGTCGAAAGATAAAAATATTGAGGATATTTGCCATTATTCTTATTGTCGCATTTAGCCTTATGTCCATTCTCAATGGTGGCTGCTGGCTTTTCTATGGATTTGGCATCTCAAGAAAACTTATCACTATCATATCAGAGACTAATCAATCGGAAATGTCTGAGTTCTTGCCTGAACTTGCTGACAAATTCCTCGCCCTGTTACACTCTATTTCCTTCTGGACGGGAGCAGTCTTATTTTCTTTATGCTGGATATTGTTTCCCCGCATAGCAAGGAAATGGTTTATTCCTGTAGTTAGCTCGCTATCAGCTGTGGGATTGATTTATTTAGTGTATGTATTTTCGACAGCTGAATTCGGACGTACAAACCATATCATGCTGGCACGCAGTGCTTATTGCGTAGTCTCCTTTTTGCATGACAGATCTGAAAACAAAAAGCTGCTTAATAAAAAACGACCATTGCCTTACCCTCAAACTTTAGATTCTGACTCTGCAGCTCAAAGAATTATTGTCATTATCGGAGAATCGGCCTCTCGCGATCATCTTTCTCTATATGGGTATCCTCTTCCTACATCTCCCTATTTGGACTCAATCTCCGACACCCTTTACAGATTTGATGACGCTGTGGCTTCTTCTACCTCGACAGCTCAAAATATACCCAGGCTTCTTACTTTTATGACTGATGAGCCTAATGCTAAAGAATGGTATGAATATCCTTCTTTGCTGCAGATATTCCATAAATTGGGTTATCGCACTTATTGGATCTCAAACCAGGAATTCTCAGGAAAACTCTCAAATCTCTCAAGTATACTTTCGGCAGATGCTGATGTCGTAAAATATACCGGAAGTATTTCTTCGGAAGATCATTATCTCTCAAAATATGATGATGTGATTCTTCCTGAATTTAAAAATGCTTTTGCTGCTTCGGATTCTCTTCAATTGACTTTCCTTCATCTGATGGGTTCCCATTTCCAGTATAATAATCGTTATCCAGAATCCCGATCTCATTTTTCTCCTGAAGATATTATGGATATTTCAAAACGGAAATGGCTCAACGATAAAAAGGCTGAGATCGTAGCTAACTATGATAATTCCATTCTTTTTACTGACAGCATCATTGGGGTGATATTTGATGATGTCAAGAAGACTGATATCCCTACAGTTGCGGTATATTTGTCAGATCATGGCGATAATGTCTATGATGATGGTGACTACCGTGGAAGAGACCCGAATTTTGTCAAGGTGCCTTTCATCGTGTATGCCAATGAAGCTTACCGACAAAAAAATCCGAATATAATTGCGGATATGGAAAAATCGCTCGCAAACCCTTTCTCAACATCAGAACTTCCTCAGCTCCTGCTTCATCTGTCGGGAAGCAGCTATCGGCTTTATGATCCTCTGCGCGACCCTATTTCACAAAAATTCTCCCCAAGGCAACGTTTCGTAGACGACGAACCCTATTCAGCTGACCAGCCTGATTGATCCTAAACTCAACTTTTGCTTGCGAAAATTGATTTTAATTTGCATATTCCCCAATTATTTTGTACTTTTGCAAGTTGAAATGGGAAGCAGTTTTAAACCCCCTGTTTTCACTTTTTCAAACAACAGATAACAATACCTTTATGGACATTTCATATAAGTGGCTTAAACGCTATATCAGTTTCAATGAGTCGCCAAAGGAACTGGCGGCTGTCTTCACTTCCACAGGCCTTGAATGTGACCAAATCGAAGAGGTGGAATCCATCCGTGGCGGTCTAAAGGGCCTAAAGATCGGAAAAGTGCTCACTTGCGAGCCTCATCCTGATTCCGACCATATGCACGTCACTACTGTCGATGTCGGAGCCGATGCTCCCCTGCAAATCGTATGCGGAGCTCCTAATGTCGCTGCCGGTCAGACTGTCGTGGTAGCTACCATCGGCACTGTCCTTTACGATGGCGACAAGGAATTCACTATCAAGAAAGGTAAACTACGCGGAGTAGAATCGCTCGGTATGATTTGTGCCGAAGACGAAATTGGCCTTGGCCATGACCATTCCGGAATCATGGTTCTCCCTGACGATGTGCCTGCCGGAACAGAGGCTTCCGCTTACTTCAATGTGGAGAGTGATTTCCGCCTCGAAGTGGAATTGACTCCTAACCGTGTAGATGCCGCAAGCCATTATGGCTGCGCACGCGACCTGAAAGCCTACCAGTGGGCGCGCATCCTTGAAGCCGGCAATGAAGCCGCTGTGGAAATGCCGGAAATCAGCATCCCTGATGTCTCGTCGTTCTCTGTCGACAATAACGAGGGGGCGGTGGCCGTACAGGTGGACGACGCTAAACTATGTCCAAGATACTGCGGTGTGACCATCCGCAATGTGAAAGTAGGGGAGTCTCCCGAATGGCTCAAGAATCTTCTCGTGGCAGCGGGCCAACGCCCCATTAACTCTATCGTAGACATCACCAACTTCATCCTTCTTGGCATTGGCCAGCCTCTCCACTGCTTCGACCTTGCTAAAGTGGGGGGAGAGAAAATCGTTGTCCGCACTTGCCCTGCGGGGACGAAGTTCACTACACTCGATGGCGTAGAACGCACTCTCAACGAGAATGATCTTATGATATGCGATGACGAGAAGCCAATGTGTATCGCAGGTGTGTTCGGCGGCATCGATTCAGGAGTGACAGAAGCTACGACAGATGTGTTTATCGAAAGCGCATACTTTAATCCTACTTCCATCCGCCTTACAGCCCGTCGGCACGGTCTGAGCACTGACGCTTCTTTCCGCTACGAACGTGGCACAGACCCCAATATCTGCGAGTATGCCGCTAAACTCGCTGCGGTGCTGATCCGCGAGATAGCAGGTGGGGAAATATGCGGCGACGTCGTGGATTGCTACCCGGATCCGGTGAAGCCTGTGGAAATGGATTTCTCTCTGAAATATTGCTGCAAACTGATTGGTAAGGAAATTCCTCGCCATATCATCATCGGTATACTCCGCGCTCTTGAATTTGAAGTGAAGGAAACATCGGACAGCGATATTCTATCCATAAAGGTGCCTACATATAGAGTAGACGTGACCCGTCCTTGCGACGTAGTAGAGGAAATCCTTCGTATCTACGGCTACAACAATGTGGAATTTGGCACTGAAATGCACGCAAATCTTTCTAAACGCACTGCAGTTGATGAGTCTTACGCTCTTCAGCAAGTGGTCAGCAATGACCTAACGGGTCAGGGATTCCGCGAAATTATGAACAATTCACTTTCAGCTGTGAAGTATTACGATGGAAACGAAGATTTCCCATTGGAACACTCAGTGAAAGTGATGAATCCTCTCAGCAACGACCTCGGAGTGATGCGCCAGACTCTCCTCTACGGCGGACTTGAGAGTATAGCTCACAATGTCAACCGTAAGGCAAGCGACCTGAAGTTCTACGAATTCGGAAATGTATATGCCTTCGACGCTGCAAAGGAGAAGAGTCCCGATAAACCACTCGCTCAATATTCCGAGCATATGGAGCTTGCTATCTGGATGACAGGCAACCTCCAGACCGCATCTTGGAACCGTCAGGCAGCTCAGTCTACCGTCTTCGACCTCAAAGCAACAGTACTTAATATTTTCGCCAAGGTTGGTGTAGCCGAGTCAGGCTTGAAGATGACCCAGTCTTCTGACGCTACTTTCTCTGCAAAACTTGAGATTGCACATCGCAGCGGAAAACCGCTCGCCGTGCTTGGCATTCTGAGCCGTAAGACTCTCAAGACTTTGGACATTGACCAGGAAGTATGCTACGCTTCAATCGACTGGAGCTATCTCTGCAAGCTTGCCTCCAAATTCCAGACTACATACACACCTCTTGAGAAGACGCAGCCGGTGCGCCGTGACCTTGCTCTCCTTCTCGATGCAGCTACTCCATTTGAGGCAGTCGAGACATGTGCGCGTAAGGCCGGAGGGAAACTGCTGCGCGACATCCGACTCTTTGATGTCTACGAGGGAAAGAATCTGCCCGAAGGCAAAAAATCATATGCTGTGGCATTTACAATCCAAGACCCGGAGAATACGCTCAAAGACAAGCAAATCGACGGCGTAATGGACAAGATAGTAAAAAGCCTCACTCAGCAACTCGGAGCCTCACTCCGCTGACCCCATATAAGACCTATAAATCTTATATAACCTATTCGACTTATTTGACTCATAATAAAGATAATTGAAATAAAATATGGGAAGAGCATTTGAATTCCGTAAAGCCCGCAAGCTCAAACGCTGGGGCAATATGTCAAGAACATTCACCCGCATAGGTAAGGAAATCACTATCGCCGTCAAGGCTGGAGGTCCTGATCCAGACATGAACCCACGCCTGCGTATGCTTATGCACAATGCCAAGGCTGCCAACATGCCTAAGGACACTATCGAACGTGCCATCAAGAAAGCTACTGACAAGGATGCTTCAGACTACAAGGAGATCGTATATGAAGGATATGGTCCGTTCGGAATCGCAATCGTTGTAGAAACTGCTACTGACAACAACCAGCGCACTGTAGCTAATGTACGCAGCTATTTCACAAAACACGGAGGTTCGCTCGGCACTCAGGGCTCCCTTTCATTCCTTTTCGATCATAAGAGTGTCTTCCATGTAAAGCCAAATCCGGAAATGAGCCTCGAAGATTTTGAACTCGAGCTTATGGACCTTGATGCGGAACTTGAAGCTGAGGATGAAGAATGGATCGTATATGGAGCTTTCGACCAGTTTAACAACATTCAGAAATATTTGGAAGGTGCGGGCATGGAAATTATCAGTGCCGAGTTTGAAAGAATCCCGACCGATTACAAAGAAGTCACTCCCGAACAGCGCGAAAGCATCGAAAAACTTCTTGATCGCTTTGAAGACGACGACGACGTGCAGAATGTCTTCCACAACATGAAGGAGGCAGAAGATTAATAACACTCTCCGCTGATGAAATATTTCCTCAAATTATTCCTCATAGCGGTGGCCATGGTCACCGCTATTCCATCGTTTGCCGTCACCGATAAGGAGATGGAGCAAGCACGTGCCATTGCCGCCAAGCATTATCTCCGCTATGCCAACAATGGCTCTGACTATCTTGACAAGCTCAATCCTTCAAGTGTGAGTGAACTCAGCAAGTCGCTGAAATCAAAAGAGCAAGAAAACATCAAGAGCTTTAATGCTGTAGCTGTGCCTAAGGATTATGCTTCTTGGGATAAGAAAAAGCTTGTAGAATATTGGAGTTCTACGTTCTTCAAGTCGCCCGGACTGAAAGATGATGGCAAGAAGTGCCTCAGTGTTCTTGCAAGAAATCTTAATAAACTCACTGTAGCAGCTCCTGCTGCGACTCCGGCGGCAGCCAAGCCTGCTGAAGCATCTGCCCAATCTAATACTGCTACTCCAACTCCATCTAATTCGACTACTCCGGCTGCGTCAGCTACTCCATCCAAACCATCTGCTCCGACTGCTTCTCCGGCGCCGGCTACAACAGCTGCTCCGGCCGCCGCTGCAAATTCTAAAGAGACAGCGGGCCAAGCCGTGGCAGATGCCGAGGCTGAAGTGGCGCAAGCTGTAGTGCAAGCAGAGGCCGATGCCGGACTTGCTGATGAACAGCCTAAAAAGTCAAGCAACACCGGTTGGTATATCGGTATACTTGTCGTATTGGTAGGAGTGGTGATCTGGCTTGTAGTGTATGCTTCAAAGAGCATGAAGGAGACCGGCGCTACTCTCGCTGATCATAAGGCAGGAGAGAAAGAAATCAGAGAAGCAAAGAAAGCTGCTAAAGAGGAGCAGAACAAGATGCGCGAGCAATATGCTAACTCCTTGACATCTAAAAATGACGAAATCAAGCAGCTTAAAGCGCATAATGAATCTTTGGAAAAGGCTGTAGATACTGCTCAAAGAGAAGCAGATGCTCTACGTAGAGAACTTGACGCTGCAAAACGAGAACTCGCTGCTTTACGTCAGGGTCAATCCGAACGTCAAAATACAACAGAATCTGAGGCTCCTCGCCAGGCACGTGCACCTCAGCGAGCTGTCGTGGAACCATCTGTCGTGCCTGCATCGCAGAAGGCTCAGGTCTCTCCAGCTCGTCCCGGTGGCCTTCCCCCGGTGGTTTTCCTCGGATACGTAAATCAACGTGGTCTTTTTGTAAAGGCTTCCCGTACTCTCAATATGGAGTCGTCGGTCTATCGTATGGATATTCCTGACGGGCATCATGGACTATTCCGAGTCGTGAATGATCCTGACATCCTTGACCGTCTTCTTGACAACACCGCCCAATGGCTTGAAGGGGGCTGTGTGATTGAAAATCCGGAAGACGCAGACATCGCAGTGGAAATTGTCACCCTCCAGCCAGGAGAGGCATTGTTTAGCGACAACACTTGCCGTGTCACTAAGAAAGCAAGAATTAAATTCGTCTGAATAAATAATGAAACTCTCCGTTATTTCTGACCTGTACGGAAAGACTATCTTTATGGTCTGCTCCACGATTGCCGTGATTATCTTTCTTATCATATCGACTAATCTTGTGAAGCAACTTTCCATTCAGGAGAGGGAGAGGATGAACATATGGGCATCTGCAACAGAGAAAATGGCTCAGGTAGAGGGCAACGCCGACTTTGAGTTTCTTCTCAACATCATCGCGCAAAACAATTCAATACCGGTGATGGTGGCTGATGCTGACAAAAACATACTTGAATATCGAAACTACGAGCTCCCCGACCACGTGGAAGAAGGGGAGCACGTAGTTTTTTCTGATCTTACCGATCGCAACCAAAAGTATCTTGAGAAGAGACTAAACAAGGCTGTGGGCAACCGTAGCCTTGACAACATAGAGAATGAAAATTCACATTTCATAAAAGTAGAAGTATACCCCGGCATAAACCAATATATATATTATGAGGATTCGATTCTGCTCAGGCGTCTGAGCCTTTATCCCTATGTGGTGCTTGCCGTGATGATAGTGCTTGTGCTTATCATCTACACAGCTGTAGTGTATACCAAGAAGGCAGAGCAGAATCGGGTATGGGTAGGCTTATCAAAGGAGACAGCCCATCAGCTTGGCACCCCCATTTCCTCTCTTATGGCATGGAGTCAGTATCTTGAAGCTTCAGGTACGGACCCGGAGGTTACAACTGAAATAGATAAGGACGTCAAGCGACTGTCGAAGATTGCCGAAAGATTCTCTAAAATTGGTTCACGTCCATCGCTTGAACTCGAATATCTCAACCAGACGATTGAATCTTCGCTTGAATACATGAGAGGGAGGATTTCAGGGAAAGTCTCTTTGAATTTCCATTTCGGGGAGGATGACCACGGGGTGATGGTATCGACAAGCCTTTTCGAATGGGTGATGGAAAATCTCACAAAAAATGCTGTCGATGCAATGGCCGGAGTAGGGGAGATACATATAACTACAGGGACTTCTAAGGATTACGTCTGGATCGATGTCCGCGATACAGGAAAAGGGATTCCCCGTAAGAACTTCAACAAGGTCTTCAATCCCGGATATACCACCAAAGAGCGTGGTTGGGGACTTGGACTGACACTCGTAAAGCGAATCATCGAAGAGTATCACGACGGCAAAATCTACGTCAAGGAATCTGAATTAGGACAAGGCACTACCTTTCGAATCGAGCTTCCCCATGCTAATCCCTGATTCAATTCACAATTCACAATTCACAATTCTCAATTATAAAAAATGACCATCTTCATCATCGGCTATATGGCCTCCGGCAAGACTACCTTCGGCAGAGCCTTGGCAAAAAAATCCGGACTTCAACATATCGACCTTGATTTCTATATCGAACAGCGATTCCACTCTACTATACGCGATATATTCGCTACGAAAGGGGAAGCCGAGTTCCGACGGATCGAAGGCTCTATGCTCCGCGAAGTAGGAGAGATGTCGGATGTCATAGTATCGTGTGGGGGTGGGACGCCTTGCTTCAACGACAATATAGACTATATGAATTCGCGTGGCATCACCGTGTGCCTGCAAGCCTCCGACAATGTTATCGCAGACAGAATCATAGATGGAGGCTCCAAGCGTCCGCTAATGGCCGGAAAGTCAAAGGAAGAGATAATAGAGACTATACATAAGCATATGGAGACCCGCCGCCCTTTCTACGATCAAGCAGCCATCATAATTTCCGGCGACAGACTTGAAAATAAATGGCAGATTGCCGAGACTGTCGATGACTTTATCAAAAATCATTTGTACAATTTGGAGAATTTGGATTAATTTGTTAATTTTGCGAGGCGGAGCTCCATATGTTCCGGACTATCTAAAAAAATAATGAACCATGAACAAAGAAGCAACTCAGAAAGAAACAGCTACACTTGATCTTGAGCCTCTTCTCATGCATGCGAATATGCTTAGCAATGGGGATGGCATCGATATAGCAATGCTTGCAAACTATCCTGATACAGATGAAACCCGTATGCTTCTCACCCCGGAAGCTTGCGGACTCCTGACCTCTTCCGGCCTTCGAGTGGCAATGGAAGAAGGTGCGGGTGTCGACATTTCATTCAACGACGATGCATACGCAGAATATGGTGTGAAAATTGTGTCTCGTGAAGAGGCCTTGGGAGCTTCTACTGTTCTTTCGTTCACTCCGCTCCGTACAGCAGACATAATGCTTATGAAGCCCGGAAGCACATTGCTTTGTACGATGGCTTCAGGCCTGATCGACAAGGACTCCATCAAAGCTCTTCTCGATATGGACATCACCATGGGGTGCCTCGACAATATGTATAGCCATAATGATACGCCGGTCTTCGCCGATATCATTGACGAGATAGATGGGAGAGCTGCAATTATGTATGCACAGGAAAATCTTTCCTACTTAGGAGGGGGCAAGGGTGTGCTTCTCGCAAGCGTAGCAGGCATCAATCCTTGTGAAGTACTTATAATCGGCGACGGTACGGATGTCTATTCCGCAGCTAAGGCTGCTCTTAATATGGGGGCACAAGTGACTGTGGTCAACAATGATGTCTCGATGCTTGCAGTTGCAAGAGATATATGTGGCAATCAGATACAGACTATAATGATCCATCCCCGTGTGCTCTACAATAAGGTCAAGACTGCTGATGTGATCCTCTTAGGCACTACCACCCGTCCGTTTGAATTCCCCAAAAATCTGTCTGCAGTGATGAAAGACAGTGCATATGTGCTCGATTTCAAGGATTCTCATCCATCCGTGTCAGTGCCTCGCACAGTGGCTATGGCATTGAGCAATGTGATGGTCAATTTCTTTGAAGAAATGCGACTAAAAGAGAATTTCGACAGTATGATCTCCACCAATGAGGGTGTGCAGCAGGGAATCGTGACCTATCATGGCAAGCTTGTCGATAAGCTTGTCGGATCCTACACAGGTCTGCCTTCTGCCGATCTGTCAGTGATGCTTGCCGCCCGCAATTGATTCCGTCGGATGAGGATTATCCATGTCCTTTCTTCAGTAATGTGGTCGGGTGTGGAGAGATATGCACTCGACATTTGCTGTCATTGTCGTGATAATGGCGATGATGTGCTTGTCATTACCCGAGATGCAAGGGCTGTAGATGATGTGTTCCGTCGCAGATGCATCCCAATTCGATTTGCTCCATTGGGAGGTTTTCTGTCGTATCATGCAGTGAAAGGGATATGCGAAGTGCTTAATGAAAGTGATGCGCCGACAGCCGTCCACTGCCATAGCACGCGCGATGCCTTCTCAGTGCTCACTGCAAGACGCCTATTGGGCCGACATGATATCAATGTAATTCTGACCCGACATTATGTCAGAAGAGCAGGCAGGACTCCATTTCATAGATTCGTCTATAGGAATGTCGATCATATGATTTTCGTCTCCCATATTGCGAAAGAAAAATTCATGTCAGGTTGGCATTGGAAAGGCCGATATGCGGGTGACGATATCAATGCCATAGTCTTGCATAATAGCCTTAATATAGAGTTGTCTCCAGTCTTTACGGAACCCTCCAAGGGGCCGGTGACGGCAATGTATCTCGGTCGCTTGGCTCCCGACAAGGGGCTGGAGGAGTTAATAGATGCGCTCGTGATTCTGAAGTCGATGAAGATACGTCTCCGAATTGTAGGGACCGGACACCCTGACTATGTCGATTCCCTCCGAAGGAAGGCGTTGACAGCAGGAGTGATGCATATGATCGATTGGCCACGGCATAAGGAAAATACAGAAGACTTCATACGTATGTCGCATTTCGGGGTGCTTCCATCTTCGGCACCGGAAGCTTTCGGATTGTCGAATATAGAATTCATGAAGGAAGGCAGGCCAATTATCTGTACTGACAATGGAGCGCAGCCGGAATATATCACACATGGTAAGGATGGCATTCTCGTTCCCCCTCAGGATGTAGACATCCTTGCCAAGGAAATGCAACGTCTTGCCCTTTCAGCAGGACTTCGAGCGTCGATAGGCCAAGCTGCGCGTCAGCGCTTTGAATCCCAGCTGTCGTGGCCTGACTTCATCCGCCACCTCTATCCTCTCTATACATCGCAGGCAAAATCATAGGGGTAAGATTTCCTGCCCTCCTCGGAAAAGTATCTTTTTACAAACTTTTTTAAGCAAAAAATTTGCATATCAAAAAAAAATAGATTAATTTTGCACTCGCAATTGAGCGGCAACCGCCGCCATGAAATTGCACTCGGGGTGTAGCACAGTTGGTTAGCGCGCTACGTTCGGGACGTAGAGGTCGGGCGTTCGAGTCGCCTCACCCCGACAAAAGTTTGAAATTGAACGGCATAGCTTTGAAAGTTATGCCGTCTTTTCTTTTTCATAGCTTGTGAGTGAGCCAAAGGTCGATGATGTGTCGTGATAGTGACGGTTGGGATGGAAGTGGGGGATGATTTTCGCGTGTGAACCAGCCGGCAGAGGTCAGTTCGCCGTCAGAGAGCTTGATTTCGCCGCTTTTGTATTCCGCGGTGAAGCCAATCATCATTTGCCCCGGGAAAGGCCAGCTTTGACTCCCTATGTAGCGTATTCGGTCTATTTCCAGCGATGTCTCTTCTTTCACTTCCCGGGCTACGCATTGCTCAAGGGTCTCACCTGTCTCTACGAATCCTGCAACGAGGGCATGCACAGCGGCATGCTTGAAATTGGCAGCATGGACAAGCAGCGCTTCCTCTCCGTGGTTTCTTGTCACAAGCACTACCATTGCCGGAGATAGGGCAGGCCATATCTCGCGTCTGCAATCCTCACATTTCAGTGATATTTCTGTGGATGGGGACATATGTCCGCCGCAGTATCCGCAATATTTATGGGCTTTATGGAAGTTGGAAAGTTCTTGTGCACGGGCAGCCTGCTGCCATTTCTCATTGCCAAGCCGCTCCCAGGAAGCTCGCAATTCCACCCACTCTGCGTCTTGCTCAGTCTTGGCAAAGTCGCTGCCAGATAGCCCGACGCACCCGTCTTTAAGTAAGATCTTTTCCATAGTCAATTTCTCTTTTCTTGCGACTTCCCTTTCGTCGTCGGTAAATTTATCGCTTCAAGCATTTCAGAGGCGCTCAGTCCTGTCTCTGGGTGTCGCCATTCCGGAGCGAGTTCTGCAAGAGGTTTGAGGAAGAAGTCGCGTTTTGCAAGGTGCTTGTGTGGGATTTGAAGATTTTTGGATTCATATGAGACTCCGTCAGTAGCCATGATGTCGATGTCTATTTCACGGTCGTTGTATGTTCCGTCCCAACGTCGGTGTCCACGTGGAGAGATGTTTTTCTCAATGATTTGCAGACGCTCCATGACTTCTTCAGGATTTTTGTCAGTATCGATTGTCAGACCGATATTTACAAAACGATTTGTGGAGTCGAATCCCCAAGGGTCCGACTCCACCTTATGGCTTGTATCATATGGTCCGAACTCCTCACCGATGGCCTTCATGGCCCGGGTGAGGTGGAGCAACCTGTTGCCGAGGTTGCTCCCGAGGTTCAGATAATATTTCATAACTTCTTCTTAACTTCGACTTCTTCGTAACCTTCAATGAGGTCGCCTTCACGGATGTCATTGTAGCCTGCTACTGAGAGACCGCAATCGTATCCGCTGACCACTTCCTTGACGTCGTCTTTGAAGCGCTTGAGCGAACCGAGTTCTCCTGTATAGACCACTATGCCGTCGCGGATTACGCGGATCTTGCTGCGGCTCTTGATGCGGCCGTCGCGCACGATAGCACCGGCGATTGTGCCCACTTTGGATATGTGGTAGGTCTGTAGGACTTCTGCCGTACCTGTGATCTCCTCCTTGATTTCCGGAGAAAGGAGTCCTTCCATAGCTTGCTTCACTTCTTCGATAGCCTTGTAGATGACGGAGTAAAGACGGATTTCTACGCCCTCTTTCTCTGCTTCTTTGCGGGCTGCCCCTGAAGGACGCACCTGGAAACCGATGATGATAGCATCGGATGCGGCGGCAAGAGTGACATCGCTTTCAGAGATGGCACCTACACCCTTATGAAGCACGTTGACTTGGATTTCAGGAGTGGAGAGCTTGATAAGGGAGTCGGAGAGGGCCTCGATAGAGCCATCCACGTCACCTTTGACCACGAGGTTGAGTTCGTGGAAGTCGTTGAGAGCACGGCGGCGACCGAGTTCTTCGAGACCGAGACGCTTAGTAGTGCGAAGACCGAGTTCACGCTGCAGCTGCTCGCGCTTTGCTGCAATCTCGCGTGCTTCCTGTTCGGTGTCAAGCACATTGAAAGTGTCGCCGGCAGCAGGAGCGCCATTAA
The DNA here is from genome assembly GCA_947175225.1 of uncultured Porphyromonadaceae bacterium. GTDB lineage: Bacteria > Bacteroidota > Bacteroidia > Bacteroidales > Muribaculaceae > Lepagella. The sequence goes on along the minus strand of CAMWLX010000030.1, from coordinate 3,799 downwards.
GGCCGAGGATAAGCACAGGAGTAGAGGGTCCGGCTTCCTTAACGCGCTGGTTGCGCTCGTTGAACATGGCCTTGATCTTACCATGATGTGTGCCGGCAAGGATTACGTCGCCCACATGGAGCGTGCCGTTCTGCACCATGACAGTTGCTACATAGCCACGTCCTTTGTCGAGAGAAGACTCAATGATAGAGCCTATTGCCTTGCGGTTAGGATTTGCTTTAAGTTCGAGCATTTCAGCTTCGAGAAGCACCTTTTCCATCAGTTCCTCAACGCCGATGCCCTTCTTTGCAGAAATGTCTTGGCTCTGATATTTGCCACCCCATTCTTCTACGAGATAGCCCATGCCGGCAAGCTGTTGCTTGATGTTGTCAGGGTTGGCAGTTGGTTTGTCTATCTTGTTGATTGCGAATACCATTGGAACGCCTGCGGCAGTGGCATGGTTGATGGCCTCAACAGTCTGTGGCATCACATCGTCGTCGGCTGCTACAATGATGATAGCAAGGTCGGTGATCTTCGCGCCTCTGGCACGCATAGCAGTAAATGCCTCGTGGCCCGGGGTGTCGAGGAATGTGATACGTCGTCCGTCGCTCAGCTTAACGTTGTAGGCGCCAATGTGCTGGGTGATTCCGCCAGCTTCTCCCGCGATTACGTTTGCATTTCGGATATAGTCGAGGAGTGAGGTCTTACCATGGTCGACGTGACCCATAACGGTCACGATTGGTGGACGAGGAATGAGATCTTCTTCAGAATCTTCTTCAGTGGCGATGGCATTTGTCACTTCTGCACTGACGTATTCAGTGGTAAAACCGAATTCTTCAGCCACGATGTTGATTGTCTCAGCGTCAAGTCGCTGATTGATGGAAACCATAACGCCGAGGCTCATACAAGTGCCTATGACGTTGTTGACAGGTACGTCCATCATCTGAGCGAGGTCGTTAGCAGTAACGAATTCTGTCAACTTCAGCACCTTGCTTTCGGCAGCGGCGGCAGCAGCTGCAGCCTCCTCACGGTTGTGAAATTCATCGCGTTTTTCCTTACGCCACTTTACGGCTTTTTTGGTCTGTTTGTTGGTGAGTCGCGCGAGAGTTTCTTTTACCTGCTTCTGTACGTCTTCAGCGCTTATCTCCTGACGTTGAGGCTGTTTGTTGCGCTCGTTGCCTTTCTTGTTACGGTTGCGTCCTTCGCCACGGTTGGAGTCGCCTTGTTGGCCTCCGCCCCCCTTGGCATTCTTATTGCCCTGCTTTTCGGGGCGTTGGTTGGTGCCGTGAGCGGCTGCCTTGTCGATATCGACCTTCTCCTTTCCGATGCGGTTGCGACGCTTGCGGTCGTTGCCGGAATTGCCTTGTCCGTTGCCTTGTCCGCTTCCGCCGTTGGCTCCGTTTCCGCCACGGTTGCGCTCGCTTCTGCTTTTCTTTTTAGGGCGAGTATTCTGATTGAGAGTATCGAGGTCGATGGTCCCGAGCACTTTGATCTTTGGAGCCTCAGCTACGGTCTTGACTCTGAATACACCATTGGTTTCAGTCTCCTCGAGTTCAGGCTTATTGCGCTTTTGCTGCTCGTTTTTTTTCTGGTCTTTGTTATTCCTTTCGTGTTGAGCCTGGGGTTTCTGCTCAGGCTTCTGCGACTGTTTCGGTTTCTCCTCATGGCGGCTCTGCACTTTAACCTCTGGCTTAACTTCAGGTTTTACCTCAGGTTTCTTTTCCTGTTTTGGTTCGGGAGCCGGTTTGGGTTGTGTGGGAGCAGGTTCCGGTTTTGGCTGAGATTTCGGTTCCTGAGCTTTCTCCACAGGTTTTTCCTTCGGTTTGTCGGTCACAGGTTTCCCGGTATTGAGGTCGATTTTCCCGAGAATTTTGGGACCGAACTGTTTTTTTGATTCAGCAGCTTTTTCTTTTTCGCGTTCTTGGCGTTCCTGCCGAGCAGTCTTCTTGTCTTCGCGACGCTGAGTAGCCTGGTCGGTAGCCTGGTCTTTGGCATTTTTATCAGTGCTGAATGCCTTTGTGAGAATATCGATGGCGTGATCGTCGATCCTGATGTTAGGATCGTCGGCCACCTCAATATTATGTTTGCGAAGAAGCTCAGCCGCCGTGCCGATTCCGACGTTAAGGTCTTTCGCTATTTTTCCTAATTTTGTTCGCATTCGCTGTCGTTTATGTTGTAGCCTGGCGAATAATGGGCGAGGCTGTAAAAATAAAATTTATTTATCCGCAGTTATTTAAAGCTGTTACGGATTGTCAGTCTTCGAATTCAGCGCGTAGCACCTCCATCACGTGTTCGACAGTCTCGTCTTCGAGGTCAGCTTGATCGATTGTGGATTTTGGAGCGTTGAGCACAGCTTTGGCAGTTCCAAGACCAAGGTCCTTGAGAGCTTCGATCACCCATCCGTCGATTTCATCACGGAATTCGTCGAGATATATATCTTCCTCACCCTCTTGGATGTCGCGGTAGACGTCGATTGAATAGCCGGTTATCATAGTGGCAAGGCGGATGTTGAGACCCTCTTTGCCAATGGCGAGGGAGACTTCTTCAGGGTGAAGGAACACTTCCGCCTTTTTGTCGTCTTCATTGATGCGTATTGAGCTAATCTTAGCAGGAGAGAGTGCACGCTGGATGAAGAGAGAAGGATTGTTTGTATAATTGAGCACATCGATGTTTTCGTTGCGGAGCTCACGTACAATGCCGTGGATGCGGCTTCCTTTGATTCCGACACAAGCACCTACCGGATCGATACGGTCGTCGTAGCTTTCCACTGCAATTTTCGCGCGTTTGCCAGGCACGCGGGCTACAGACTTAATGGTGATGAGACCATCGTGAACCTCCGGCACTTCTTGCTCGAAGAGACGGCGGAGGAAGCGGTCGTCGGTGCGGCTTACGATTACCTTGGGATTATTGTTGTTGTTGTCGACTTTTTTTACCACAGCTCTGACAATGTCGCCCTTATGGAAGAAATCGCCCGGTATTTGCTCTTCCTTGGGCATTATCAGCTCATGCTGCTCTTCATCGATGAGAAGCATCTCTTTTTTCCAGATTTGGTGGACTTCGCCTGATACCACTTCCCCTTCAAGTTCTTTGAATCTTGAGTAGACAGCGTCTTTCTGAAGGTCGAGAATCTTTGATTGCAGTGTCTGACGGAGATTCAGGATGGCGCGTCGGCCGAATTTCTCGAAATAGATGCGCTTTGTGACGTCTTCTCCAATCTCACATTCGGGGTCGATCTCGCGGGCTTCTGTGATGCCGATCTGAGTGTTTTCGTTGGTGACTTCGTCGTCGGCGACTACTTCGAGATTCTGATAGATTTCACAGTCGCCCTTGTCGGGGTTCATGATGACGTCGAAGTTTTCGTCAGAACCGAATTGCTTGGCAATCACATTGCGGAAAGACTCCTCGAGCACGCTGATCAAGGTAGTTTTGTCGATGTTCTTGTGTTCCTTGAACTCTGCGAATTGGTCAATCATATTATTGACCGGTTCTACTTTTTTAGCCATTATGTTGAGTATATTTAATTATTCAATAAAATATAATAAAAATTGCCTGAAGAAGCCAGGGGCTTCCTCGGGTGTCGGAAAGCGCCGAAAACCTGTCACGAGGCAACATTCCGAATGGGATATGCAAGGAAATATTAGCAATATTCCAAAATAAACAGAGAGAACGCAAGCGTCCCCTCTGGAATTCAGTGCAAAGATACTAAAAAAATCGAAGAAATTTGCCGATTTTATGGAAATAGTGGGTAAAATAGACTCGTATTAACAAAATTTAATAAATTTTAATAAAAAAATTGCCTCTTCCATGTGCAAATAAGCCC
>CAMWLX010000029.1 GCA_947175225.1 uncultured Porphyromonadaceae bacterium | reverse complement strand
GCTCCCATAAAGATATTACCGCAAGTAGTAATAATCTTTTGCATACCTACCTTTCCATAATCAGCTTCCAATTGTGGCAGTTCCTGAAATCCGAGAGTGACTGCTACTTTGTTGCTTCGTGCAGTGCCAATCAATCGGTCGATTTTATGAAAGTAAAGAGTAGGCAACTCATCAACAATTAGAGAAACAGGGAGATTGCCTTTCGAGTTGACCTGAGTGACCAGACGGTTCAAAACAAGAGCATTCAATGTGCCTATAATTTGTTCTTTCTCAGGATCATTGGCAATTACAAGATAGCTTGGTGTCTTTCTATCCGATATCTTAATATCAAAATCATCACCTGTGAATATCCAATATGCTTCCGGGGATACCAGACGAGCAGCATTAACGCGGAGAGTACCAACCATGCCTTCCAACTGGTCGTTAGCTCTTGATTTAAAAGCTGACATAAACGGAGCCATCAATGAAGATATCCTGTCATCCTGCATAAGCAGAGTAAATGAATCATCGTAAGATCTTCCCAAAAGGGAAAGTACGTGTGGCATATCTGAGTATTCTCCGGAAATAGTGTCTGGATCAACTGCGTTTCCTTCATCATCCTCCCACCAAGCACTGTCAATAGTTATAAGATGTCCGTGTGGGTCTGTATAAGATAGACCGTTGAGATTGACAAGCATACGGTCATTGTCAAATGCTACATTTTTCTCGTTGTGGTCAGTGAAATCAAGAACCATCTTCCATCTCATTTTGCCATCTTCGGATTGAAACTTCTCAAAAGCTTGCAGAGTGTCTACACCATACCATTTCAGCTTAAGTTTTTTTCCTCCGCAAGATATATACCAATGAAGTTTCTTTCCATTCTTTAATCCCCACGGCCGGAGATTGACAAAGTAATATATCATAGCAGCTAAGAAGTTTTCAGCAGAGTTCGTAAAGAAGGCTTCCGATCCTCCTTTTTTCTCCCCGCCTCCCTTATTCAGAGAAGCGAGAAGAGTGGCGGCAGTTTCTGAAGCTGCAGCCAAGTCTGGAATGTATTTCTTCTGAATCGGATTGATTCTCGAAGAATACTCTACATCGGTGAAATTTATTATTCTAAATTGGCACCCCTCCGGCAATATACCCTTCTGCTTATTCATACAATACTGGTAGAAAAGGTTTTTGGCAAGTGCCGGGAACTTATAATCATATACCATCATCGCAAACCCTTTGGCACAATGTTGGCGAATAAAAGGATCAATGATGCCAAATGATTTACCGGAACCAGGAGTGCCAAGCACGATCGTTCCTCTAAAGGGATTGATAATGTTGATCCAGCCTTCGTGCATCTTTTTTTTCCAATAATATATCATTGGAATATTGACTGAATATTCGTTCTCGTTCTTTTCATTCGACTGTTCGAAACTCTCATTTTCAAAGTTGAATCGATCCTCTCCAACTCTTTGGTTGAGATATTTTGATATTGAGTCAAGTCCCTGGAGGAGAAACATTACACCCAAGAAGGTACACACTGCATACACAATTCTGGTGGTGGATATGCCTCCTTCATTATTTCCTATAGGAACATGATAGAATAAGAGAGACAAAATTGTAAAAATCACACCTGCAGTGCAGGGTATGATCACCATTGTTTTCCAATTAAATTTTATTTCTTTCTTTGCTTTTGTTCCTATAGAAATAATAACGATCAATATCAGTTCAGCTATCTTACAATACATTATGTTCTTGAAGAATGCAAACCTGCACAAAACGTTTATGATAAAGGCAAAGATAGCACTTTCCGATGTAATAGGGATATTAACAATCAACTCTATAGCGACTATTGCATACAGGCAAAGTCGCAATGTCATATATATCTGTTGTTGTTCTTTGGTTTCGTCTATAGCCATAGTTACAGTGGTATTTTTAAACCAATCATCAGTCCATTTCGGAATGTGTCGACATTATGCAAGAAATTGAAACTGTTTTTTTGGCTGACAGAAAACTGCCAATTATTGCGGAATGTGTAGTTATATTCAAACAATACATCAAAACCAACCGTTAATCGTCGTTCAAATGCACCGCAATTAACGTCTCCACCAATTCTGAAACTTCCGTTTTTGAATCTTGTAAAGCGATGTCGATATCCAAAACCGCCTCCCCAGTAATATTTCTTCCAGAACATATGGCAGACAGGAGTCTGCCAATGTGTTCCAGCTTCGATTTGTGCCACCCATGAATGTCCGAATCCTGTGGCATGTTCATAAGCAGCAGTTGCTTCGAGAGTATAAGGAGCGAATATACCGGCGTTAAGGGCTACGCGGGTTGAATCATCAGCCTTTAATGGTGCTGTAAATAATATTGTAATTAATATTACTAATAATTTTTTCATATTGAAATTTTGTTTTCTTTATTATTTTTCTTCAGCCCTAAGCATTTCATTCTCAGGAGTGTCGACTGACTCAGTATCCTCCATTAGTTCCGCTAACGAAGTTGGGAATTTGTCTTTTAATTTCATCACTTCGTTGTATGTGTCTAACATTGCCGACAATTTTTGCCGGATAAGAAGATACTGATCCGTTTTCTTCTTGAGCTTTCCATTAAGGTTCTTAATCTCGATGTTAGCTTTATCAAGCAACTTTTGTATGTCAGCTATCTCTTTATCCTTATCCTTGATCCTTTCAGTAAGTTTTCCGATCTGATTATTGAGAGCCGTATTTAAAGCCTGAGTCTTTGTATAAGCATCTTCTTTATTACCATTAAAGCAGTCCGCATGCAGAATATCCTCATATTGAATTGGAATGGAAATTACGCGACCGCTGATCTGGTCTTCTGTTATCTCGATTGTCAGAACCTTTTCCTCCGGATAGGTGAGTTTGGGAAGGACAACAACCTGACGATAATTTTTCTTAAAAGATTTCTCTTTGTTGAGTACAAAAGCAGGTGTCAGTTCAAGTGTCTGCGAATTGGTAGCCTTCGTTTCCTTCTTATCAGCAAGCGTTATTCTCATCTGGGCGATATCGTATTGCACGTTTGTCTTGTTTTCAAGCACAAGATCCAGAAAGAAGTAGTTGCCTATTGAGTAAATATTATAAATTTGTGCACTGATTCCATAAGCTGTGTTGCGGATAGTGTGGAATTTTCTTCCGGTATTGGAGATAGCCCATGCATAGTTAGCCATTTCGCCTTCAGTCATAGGGATGTCGGGATTCGAGTAATTGTCAGTTGTAGCGTATTGCACCTTATACATGGAGTTTGATCTCATCGGATTTTCTGTATATATAAGGTTATACTGAGCCATATGGCGTTCACCAATTAGTGTTACGGAACCCATGAATTCCCCTTCAGAAAATGGAGCTTTGACAATAAGAGTATCATTGACAGGCTTGATACGGAGCATATTGTCGGTACATTGATCTCCAACGATCCTGTCTGTGGAAATATCTACCATTTTTAGGTTTTCCGGCATGATGATGTGGGTTGTGACATCCTTATTTACATAGATGTCCGGGCAGTCGAATAATTTTTCGGCTGGAGATTCGATGGCTGTGCATATTGCAAAAGCAGCCAAAAGCGTTTTGAATTTCATAATACGATGTTATTTTGAATTAATAAGATATACAATTGTGTTATATTTTATCTTTGCTTTGTTCTTTTTAAGGTTCCCACTTATTGCAGAGCTGGCAGCCTGATATACATTCTGAATCGCTTGGAGGGCAATATTCTCAGCGTCGATTCCTCCCATTGCTGATGAATTCTGGTTAAACTGAATGCTCTGTCCGGCTACACCAGCAGCTGCGTTCTGAAGGAAAACCCTAAATGAAGATTCCGGAACATAGAAACCTTCCATTCCGTCAATGTCATAAACATTTAGGGAAACATTGATAAATCTATCTCCTACAAGAATCGAAGGAATGTTTGCTTTGACTCTTTGTTGACCAAATCCCAAAACAGTTCCATACAGATAAGTGCCTTTCTTAATCATCACATCTTCTACAATCACATCGTCGAGTAGCTTGAATCGAAGTCGAGTACCGTCGGTAGACTTTGTGGTCTGGTCGATTATTGCCTTGATAAGTGGGGTGTTATTAAGACTCTGCTCGTAGTTGGCAACAGTGTTAAACTGTGAATGGGTGAGATTATCAGCTTTAATCACTTCTGATGGAGTATTCTCTGATGCTAATTTTTCAGCTTCAGCCCTCGCTTGCTGTTCCCTATCGGCTCGGTCCTTCTCATCAGGATCCGGTTCGTTAAATATAGCTCTAAGTTCAGCGTTACGTCTTCTTTGAATCTCATCCAAATCTTTATAAGGATTATATTCTTCCTCTGATTGGTAACTTCTTGCATTAGAAGATCGTCCTGTGCGATATCCTCTTTGAGCTTCTTCTAACTTGCGTTGAGCTTCAGCAATTTGATGCCGTTCAATGGCATTCATTTCTGCATCAGCCATGATACGCTCTGCTTCTTCTTTAGTATAGCCACTTTCATCATCGAGTCGCTCTCTTCCATCGTTTTCTGCATCAAACCCATCTACAGCTCCAAAAGCATCGTCGATGGTGTATCGCTCTTGCATCATCCGCATTTTACTTTTGGATTCTTCCAGATTTGGCTCCGGCAATTCCGTGTTGATGAAATCTGTCGGTTTTTCTTCTTCATTTCCAAAGGAAGTGAAAAGGTCAGAAAGGAGATATAGCAAACACCCGAATGGTATTGCTACGACAAGCGGAAAAATGTATTTCGGTTGTCGAAAGTTAATCTTTTTTAAGTTCATGTCCTTTTTGTTTGTTAAATGTATTATTCAAGATATCATACGTGGATAAGATTTTCAGAGAATCTTGACGAGTTTTGTAAGGTAACTTCATCATTGAATCCAGTTGGTTGTAGAGTAGCATTCCCTTAGCTCCTAACTCTCCGACTTCCTGCTTAATCCTTTCATTCTGTATCTCGGTGTTGTTCAGACTTTGGAGTCGATGACTCATGGAAGGAATATCTTTCAGTCCGAGGTCTTCAGAAGAGTCTCTCTTTATTGAGAAGTCTGCTATTAAGGTTATACTCAAAAGGCATATGGCAAATGAAATGTAATACACCATAAGTCTTTTAGGATGCCTTTTTGCCCAGATATTTGCTATTCTGATCTTACGCTGCAGTTTAATTTTCTCAGAAAATTGTCGAACAATAGGGGATATATAAGTTTGCAAGACCTTGTATAATTGTGCCGAGTTTTCTCTTCCCTTTCGCTTTATGCCATACATAGACTTCTCTATTTGATATCCTTATTTTCAAGAGTTCTCCAATTCGCAATCATTAATCCATGTGGATTGTTTTTAGACCGGGGTACAGAATAGAGTTTACCAGTGGTAATAAGACTTCGGTTTATTTGTGAAGTCCGTCGTTTTATTAACTGTCGTCCATAAAACATAAAATCATTGGTTTCATGATCAATGTTAATTGAATCGCAGATAATGGAACAGACGGCCGAAGAAGAGACTAAATCACTGAAGAAACCTTTCTCATCCATCGACTTCTTTTGCTTAAGTGCTGAACCATCGGCAAGATACATAGCCTTGCCGATTGAGTATTCTATGTACTCGTTGTCAGGAGGTAGATTAAAGAAGTATTGGTGGAACATATTGATGTGAGTTTTCGCTTCAATTTCATATGTTGATTCTAATTCTGCACGTTCAGCAAGGAATGGAATTTGACCGTCCAGTATGTATATCTGGCTTCGTTCTTCCGATATCTTGCTGAAGGCTATAAAAAGTATTGCACAGCAAATTATAACACTACCAGCAATTGTAGCCAAGACTGTAATCATTGCCAGTCTGGTTTTTTGTTCAAGAGATTCGATAAGCATGACAAAGTATTTTTTAGGATATTAAGAATCTTTTGCGGCATCTGTAGCTGCTTTCCAAGCATTATTTCTCAAAGCTGCTCCTGCTGACCCTACCATTCCAGCAACTCCTCCGACAGCACCAGCTACTCCAGCTGCTCGCATAGCTCCAGAAGTGATTGTACCACTTGCTGCTGAACCGGCACTTGATGAAACTCCACCAGGTATCAGCCATGAGGCTGCTTCTGGAACCATAGATAATACTTTAATTCCCACAATAAGACCTACAATATACATACATGTACTTCCAACAGTTTGCATCCCCATAGCAGCCACTTGAGAATTATCGCCAGTTACGTTACTCATCAATTGCATATATGCAGCTTGATCTTGTTGTAGGTTATAAGAAATGATGAAGAATACATAATACAAGCACACATAGGTCACAAAACCCCATAGAGATAGAGAAATATATTTTGACAACCACTGACTCCAAGCTGATTTAAAATGAGGAGATAAAGAAATGGCAAACATTAATGGTGCGAATGCTTCTAAAAGATGCATAAAAATTCTTTGAGCCACCAATAGACCATAAATAATTGCTTGCAATAGAATTTCCCCTAATAGCCGGATAATCAAACTAATCCATTCACATATTTTAGTTTCAAGAACTAAGGTGTACTCTTTAATAATATTTCCGATATGTTGAACACTTTCTTCAAGACCATTTTTGATCTGATCTAACCACCCATCTTCACTATTAGCATTTGCAGCTTCTTGCGCTTGTTCCATTTGTCTCATAGATTCACGAACGTGGTTTATATAATCTTCTTGAAGTTGAGCAACTAATTGCTCTTGTTTTAGAACTTCATCATTCATTTCCATCATCATATTTTTAGCAATTCCTTCCAGTAATATTCCAGGTTCTCTTGCTAAGCTTGCTATGGTACCAGCTGCTGAAATACACAAAGAAATTATTACAATATGCAATAGTTTCATGACATCCATTCCTCGGCGTCCTAACATCATCTGGTAACATTCGTTTGCACCTACCCCTAATGCAATACATAACCCAATAGTCTTTGCATACCACATAATTGATCCGAGTCCAAAATTATCTGGTATTTTTTCCATAGCTGCTAACAGAGCATTTAGATTTTCATCTACTACTCCTAATCCCATTACTGCAGGGATTAAGTTCAATATGCTATCTATCATTTTTTAGAGTGAATTAATTCGTAAAGTGTTTGTGCATAATAAGCAAGTTTATAGCTTCTGCCATGAAGCGCGTTTAGCTTCTTCAAGACTCCTTCATATGCGAGTTGTCGCTTTGCCTGTTCCATCTGTTTTGTTGGACCAGCTTCATGTATGAAGTCTATTTCAGCTTGAATAAGATCACATTCCTCAATAATCTTTAGAGCATCCTCTAATAGTTTTCCATTACTTTTCTCATTTGCTATAGTAGTATACTCATTAATTCCTGAAAAGGCCTCCTTGAATTTGGATTCATATTGCATATAAATGGCATCGACCATTCTTTCTGCGCTTCTTATCGTCTCTTCTGTTGCTATTGGTTGAATAGAATCTATCTGATTCTGAACGCTGTTGGCAGCCAATGCCTCAAGTCCGATTTCTGAGGCTCTTATCGGTTCAATCTGTCCAACATTTGATTTTTTGACATCCCATCGGATGTTAAAACCTTTCCAATAGCCACCACTATATTTTTTATGAAGAGATAAGTAATACCAACCAGGGTGAAACTCCCATTTGCCATTTTCCATTGAGCGTAACTGGTAAGTTTTACTCTTATCGTTAAGATAGGTGGCAGTCTGGCAGTGTGCTAAATTATGCGTACCTAAAAAGAAAACACTCATAAGAAGAGTGAGGGCTAACTTGCTTTTGTTTTCCATTTCGCTATAATTTTGTTGATTATTTCTTGATTAGTTTTTGAATTCACTATCTCCCAAACATGATATTCCTGAACTCCGGTAGCCAAAAGTGACCTACAGGTTAAGGTCGCTTTGTTGATGATTCTCTGGACAGTGGCAATATTAGTTGAGATAAATCCTAATAGTTGTCTCTTCTCATTCATAGTAGCTTTTAGTATGTTAGACTGATAAGCCACAAAATCCACACAACTCTTTACAATATGCTTGATCTCATTAGCAATTTGAACATTGGCATTAGTATATACCAGCAAAAGAAAAGGATGTTTCTTTGCATGATTATAAGTTGTCTCTGTAAAATCCGTATAAGATTCAGTCAGTTCCTTAAGTTGCAAAGTTATGCTTGCAATTGAGGACGCTAAGGTTATATATGACCCAACATCAGCGAGTCTCTGATTAAGTATTGCTCTCGTCTGATTATACTTTTTTGCCATTGTTTGAGTAGCAATGTGAGTATCTGTGATTGCATTCAATTCAAGAACTGCGATATCCTCAGCTTTTTTCATCCTTTTATGGGCATCAATAAGTGCCTCTATTGTAGCTATGTCGTCAGGAAGACTATTCTTTCCGCCACACCAAGCTGACAAGCTACTGAGGAGTAATAAAGATAAAATAATTAATTTTTTACTCTTTCCCATTTATTAATCATATCATTTATGTTTATATTGGTCATAATATAATTCAAATAGGTTTTCCTGTCGAGTTGAAAGAGTAGATCCTTGACATCAGCTGTCTTACATAAATATGTAAGATATCGGATCGACCAGTCAATTCTTCGAAGACGAAATAGTATGTCATTTGCCATCTTCAAGCGTTCATATCGGTTTAGTAGATTGTATTTATCCTTATTTCCCGAGGTTGCGTCCGGATGCTTTATTGGATTTGGCACCTCGCTATTGGCAACGATATCTGCAAATGCTTTTCCAAGACTGATTGCCTGCGTGACAAGATCTGAGACATTTAAGATCAACTTAGCCTTGCCAGTCCATTTAGAGCTCCCTATGACTTCTATAGCTTGAGAAGAATGATTGATGATGTTGGTGCCAGTTTCTACCATAGCAAGATAATACTTGCTTTCTTTTTTAAATCCGGAGACATTTTGGTAAGTCTGGATCAAAAGTTCCTTTTCGGCTGCGATGCCACTCACAAGAGCCATAAGTTTAGATTGTTTCTTCTTGATTGAGTCAACCTGAATGTTATGCAGCGTGTTTGTTGTGACTTGCGCGGTAGTATTCAAGGTAAGCTGTTCAAGTGTCTTTGAATCATAATTTATATTCACAACATTTTGTGCATTCATAATCTGGCAAGAGGCAGAGATAACTAAATATGTTAAGAAGCTTTTTCCCATAATGCCATTACTTTGTTGTGTCTGTTAATAAGATTTGCGAAGTCAAGATATTTACCAACTTTCGCTTCTGCTTGGTCGGCTACTATCCTTGATATAGCGGCTTGAATATTGCCATAGAATCGGATATAGATCTTAAGGGCTTCTTTCTCTGCTCTCTCGGTGGTGTATGCCCAGTAGCATTCAGGTGGTTCTTCGACTCCGAATACATCACTTACTTGTCCCCGGCATATCCAGACTTCTTTAAAGAAGTTGCGTCCTTCTTTGTTAGGAAGGGCATTTATAGTAAAAATTTGTTGTTTTTGGACATCTGTCAATCCCAAAATCTTTGATATATCATCATACCTATCTTTGAATTTCGATTGATCAAGTAGTATCTTGATATCGGAATTGTTGATGATAGCTTCTTTGACAATTGGGGAGTCGATCACGTCTTGTAGCTCCTGAGTCACAACCCCGGCTATCCCATGAAATTTTCTTACTGTCTTATACAAGTATTTAATATATTCTGCCATGGTTGGAGAAGAGATAGCTTTCCAAGCTTCTTCAATGATCAGTGCCTTTCTCCCTTTTTTGATTCTCATTTTTTGGAGAAATACATCCATTATGATAAGCACAACAATAGGGAAGAGGACTGGATCATCTTTTATCTTGTCAATTTCAAAAACGATAAATCTCTCATCAAAAAGATTTACATCCAGATCTGAATTGAGTGTCATCTCTTGTTCTCCGCCTCTGTAGAACTGTTTAAGAATGGCAGCAAAATCGCGAATGTTGAAACTTACTTTATCTTCGGATGTGATTTGGGGAATTCGCTCCAGTGCAAACTCATAGAAGGAGTTAAAAGAAAGTTGGCTAACTTTAAGCCTTTTCTTTTGAGTCTCCATTCTATCAATCTTCTTTTCGATTACCATCAACGCCCGATTATCCATCAGTTCTTCTTTGTATTCCTTAAGCTTGACTTGCGCATTTTGCTTCTCATGTATGGATGCTGCTTCATCATCAATTACTGCTTGAAGTTTTCTACATCTGCTCATAATTGTATACCTTCTTAGTTCTGAAGGAAGCATAAGAGCAGTAGTAGACGCGTTTTCTTCTGGTTTCTCCCCAAAAGAAGCTATTTGATCATCCAATTCATCATAATCCAATGCTTCTTGTTGATCATCAGCTCGCTCCATCTTTTGGGATACAATCAGTTTCTGCTTAAGATCTTCTCTTTCCTCCGGCGTAAAACCATTGAAAGGATTGAAATAAGTTTCGTAATACTCCACTATTACTTGATTGATTATCATGTCCTCGATTTTAGTTGGCATGGCATTGCCTTTAAAAATTAAGAACAACAAGGATTTAAGGAAGTTCTTCTTCTCTCCAAAGTTTTGATTATACTCAATATCCGTGATTTTAAACGGATTCATTGAGATTGGTTTCTCTTTAGAATAAGAAATGTAAGTTCCTTGGAAGTACCCACAGATTCCCTCGTATGAATCTCCTGTATCGACCATTACCACGTCCGTCCCTTGCTCAAGCAGCTGCCGAACCACACTGTTCATGTGGAAGCTCTTTCCACTTCCAGAAGGACCGATGCAAAAGAAATTGGCGTTGTCGGTCATCTTTTCCTTGCCCTCTTTCCCTGTAATATCTATACAGACAGGTAAACCTTGCCTGTCTGTATAATAGGTAGTGAGAGGCGTTTTCTCGTCAGTTTTGAGTCTCTCCTTAAAGCATAAGCATAGAGCTGCTTCTCCCAGTGTGAGGAAGAGATCATATTCAGGATTCATACTATAACCATTTCCAGGGAAGGATGCAATAAATAGTTCCTCTTGGTTGTATGCTGCTTTAGAAGGCATGATTCCAATAGAGAATAGTTTATTCTCTATGTAGGAACCAACACTGTTGATCTTACTTTTATCACAATTGACTATTATATTGAAGTTGCAATATACAAGCAAATTTGAGTCTACAGCAAGTTTATTAAGAACGTTTTCAATATCCGCCTGAGCTATTTTATTACTCGGGTCAGGCATTGAAGCATGTTTTTTGGCCTTGTTTTGTAATTTGTGGAGAAGCATTCTCTGGTTAGGTACCTGAATTAGTTGGTTGTATATGACGCAATCTGTATCAGGAATAGAAGATAGAAAGCCCATCAAGTCTTCTGATATAGAATATCCATTTACAGTATTGCTGGTATATGGTGCTAAAACACCGGGCATATTGACTTCGTCTATATCAACCAAGGGATAAGAGCGGATCACCTTATTTCCAATCCTCAGATAACTGTCAGATGTAGCAAAGTTTTCCATGGAGAATGCCCCATGAGAGAAGTTGAAAGCCATATAGCGATGGGCATACTCGTTTACTTCTTGTTTTTCAAGTTTGTGGTGAATTATTTTATAGTCGGTAAGTATGTCATCAATTTTTGAAACTTTAACATGAAATTCTTGCCATTTCTTAGGATCATAAGCCACAAACCGGCTTTTATTCGGTTCTTGGGTTATAATAAGATAGCTTTGGATTTCGGTATAGGATCTCCCTTCAAAGTATTTGAAATAGCTTTGAGTAAGAAATTCAGCATCTGAAGACACCTCCTTATGGAATTTCTGTCGACAGAAAATATCCTGTTTTTGTAGTAGATATCCTTCTCCAAGAGTTTGAAGAATATTGGATAGCGCAGTGTGAAACCAGCAATATTGCTCTGCATCAGTGCATAACTGCTGGATGGGATTTGTAATTTTAAAAATGACGGAAGGAGCACCTTTTGCGTCAAATAGCACGGCGCTTCCTTCCGTCTCCTGGAGCTGGGAGAATACTCCATCGAATATCTTTTTGTTTTTCTTTGCCATTAGTCTTTGAATAGATGGTGGTAGATAAGGCAATGATTACTTCTTTTCTTGCTGTGTAGTCCTTGCTTCTGTTTGATGTAAATTATAATGAGGCTGACTACTGATGATATTGCCATAAAGACGAGTCCAACAACTTGACTGATTGCTGCCAGACATATGCACCCTCCTAAAAAGGATACTCCTATGCCGGAAGCAGCAAGTATCAGGAATCTTCCTCTTAGACCCATAAATTCAAGGGGTTTTTGAAGCCCCTTGAAAACCGGAAAACAGTATTGTTTAGGATTCATCGGTTAAACTGTCGTTCCGAAGAATGCCGGGAGAGCCTCACTGAGGGCAAGCATAGCTATGCAACCTCCAAGAGTAAGCATAATTGTCTTTTTGACGTCTTGGTCTCCATTGGTCATTTTGTGGTATACATTGAATGCACCAACAAGAGCGATTATAGCCGCAATCGCATACAAGAGTTTTTTTACAGAATCAGCATAGCCTGAAATAGTACTGGTCGCTCCAGCAAATGGGTCGGCAGCTGCAAAAGCAGGGAGGCAGAAGAATACCATAGCTATTACAGCTACGATCTTAGCTTGGTTATCCCGTAGGATCGAGAGAAAACTCTCCAAAAGATTTTTAAATTTTTTCATAATCATTTAGTTTAAATTATTGTTTGATGCTTGAAAGTCTTGAATTATATACATTACTGATTCGAGTTCCTTGGCAGGATTTCCCTCAGAAAGGGATTGCATCATTCTGCTCGCTTTTTCTGCAGTGATGCCAGCCCGTATTAGGTTCTCAAACCTATTCTTTTTTGCTTCCTGTTCTTCAGGTTTGTTGACTGGGATTGATTGAAAATCCTGAACTTGTTCTGTAATGTCGACGGGTTCTTCATTGCCTTCGTCATTGGAGGCTTGTGCCAGCTTATCGCGATAAATATCATAAGTGATCATGCCGACGTAATAAGCTGTCAAACAACCAAGAGTAATTAGTATTGATGTTGCTATTCCCATTTTTACTGAAATTGTAATTCTAAAGGTTTGAATTTAAGTCCAAGTTTTCTTCCTCGTTCCTCATATGGAGGATGGCGAGAAGTGGCGGAGTCATAATAAGCTGTGGTGTCACCACGTGCAAGAAAGACATATTTTTTGCGTTTGAGACAGTATTTAAGAGTGTTCCTTTCCTTGTTGGTGAATACTTTTATTTCAGTCTTCTGGTCTAATCCAAATATAGCTCTACGTCTTTCTGCTCTTATTAGATCATTGCGTGTCCTTGATCTTATCGCATTTTTCTCTTCCTTGCTTCTGCCTAAATGATTATCACGGATAATCCTTTTTACAGTAGAAAGAGAAATCTTGAGTCTTGTAGCTATCTCACAGTTGGAAAAATCTTTAACCAACTCTTCTACGTCAGCTATCAGTTCAGTCGAAATCTTAATTTTATTCATGGCTACGGATGATTTAATATTTGTCAAGAAGAGAAATGGATCTCGGTCGGTGCATCTGTCTTAATCGGTCGATATTGTCAACCAAAAAAGTTCTGAGGATACTGTTGATTACATTAGCATTCGATTTTTTGCCAAAATTGCATTGATGCAGGGTCTCTATGATATCGTCATCAATGGCGTAGAGTTTTGTCCTCTCAGATGCTTCATCGTCCGGATCATTGAGACATTCTAAAAATTCTTTCCATAATCTTCCTTTGTATTCTGGAATCTCAGATTTGAAATCAGCCGGACTATCGTTTGCAAGGTTGGGTTGTCTCGGTCTACTTGGGATTCTTGAATCAGACAAGCCATCGATTATAGCAGAAATATCCGGGGCATCGGAGTTATTTTTATTCTTCATTTTCTGAGTCTAAGTTTGGGTTGTAGATAATGTTGGCAATATAGTTTAGTGCTTCTCCAGCTGCTTTCAGTTGTTCGGGTGTTATCACCATTGTATTAGTACGTCCTACAGCTGTAGAATTTGGAATCTCAGGAGCCACAAAATATAGCTTTTCGAAATGCTCTCTAAGCTTGTTCCAAAGTTCCTTTTCTGCTGCCGTTCCCATACAGGAGGGTTTGAGACATGGTACGAGAATTACCTTTGTATTAATCTCAAATTCGGTGCGTTGAAGAGCTTCCTCTTTTAGATTATGCCAATACCTTAAAAATTCAGTTGTAGAATTAAGAGTCAGAACCAAGTAGTTGAAGGGACAAATAATGTAGTCAGCAAGCGCAAGGAAAGCAAATACTCCATTATTATTGAGACTTCCCGGAGTATCTATAATATAGGTAAGTCCAATTTGACGCAACTGCTGAATGAAAGCCGGTATCTGACTGTTGTTCGAGAGACTGTAAGAAACCACTTGATAAGGGTCTGTAATCACAGTCCCCTTATAAATTTTCTTATCTTCTTCTCTTTTCTTGACAATAGATTTTTGAAAATCCGTGTCAATTATCGCTCCCACTGGCAAGTGAAATTCCTTTACCAGATAGTTTGCAAGAAGCATACACAGGGTGGATTTCCCTGCGCCTCCTTTCTGATTGCAAACTACTATTATCTTTGATTCTCCCATAATCAATACTGTTTGATGCAAAGTTATATAGTAATCCTTAAAGGCTTTAATCATTAGGGGTAGAAAAGCTATATTGGTGGTGAAACTTCTATGATAGAGTAGGTTTTTTCTCGGTTATATAGCATTTTGGTGTAAAAATAACTTCAAAAGAACCAATAAGAAAAAAACATCTTGACAACTTGATCGCTTAATAAGTGTACTTTCCGTTATGATCGAGATCATCTCTGTCTTTCTCATACTTCCCAACTTCCCATTCTCTATTGGCATACTTGCTACCATCATGGCTTTGTGATGGATGGCTGGCTCGTAAGGTCTTGCTTGACTGTATCTTTTTAGAAGGTAAATGCTGCCGTGAAGGGAGCATGGGAGCATATAGGTCCTTGTCAATACCAGTTTTTGCTATGTTTGTCAGTGTTTGTGTTTCCGGTCGATAAGCATATACTTCTCCTTCTATCACAAGTTTAAATCCAGCTGTCTCAAAAGCCTTCAATCTTTCTTGAATATCCGGGATGTTGAATATTTCAGTTAATTCTTTCAAATCCTTACAGTGGTACTTTCCATGGATGCTTTCTGTTATGGTGATGAGTTCAGGATATTCATATCCTGTCAATTTACAAAGAAGATCTCTTTCTTTTGCATTCTGCGGTTTAAACCCGTTTCTCCATTCAACTTTATTGTTTCGCTCAAGTATTGCACGGTGACCTTCAGCCATGACCTTTTTTATGTCTCCGAAGATTATGCTATCTTTCCTAACAAAAGCACCCAATCTTCTGAGTCTCTTGTTAAGTTCTTTAGTTGTAATATGGGCGTTCTGGTCAAAGGTATTGTTGATGAATTCTTCGATCTCATTCATATGTTCTTCAGGTGTTTTGAAGTCCAGAAGATTTTTTATACCAAGTATGTTGCCACCTTCCAGAACTTTCTTATTGTGAAAATCGATAGCTACATATCCATAAGGAGAGTCCTTCTTACCAAAAAACACGAGGGAGATACCAAACATTTTCTTCAAGTCTCTTTCAAGTCCAGATCGAGAAGAATTGGTGTCTCGATATTTTTTGAAAATAGCTTTCCATTTTGCATTTTCTGTTACATCATTTTTATGATATAGTTTATTCCGGTCTGCTTGTATAGTTATGGTATCGTTGGCTATCTTGGATTGTACCATTCCTCCTTTTTTTATGCACATCATTCCTTCAGCTTCATAGCATTCATAATTCATAGCTTCCATCACTGCTTTGAACTGGTTAACATTTCTGAAGTCAAATTGCATTGCAACTTTCATGTCTCTCTCAGCATTAGCCTTTAAGTCAGTTTTCATTAATTTATTTAATATCTTCTGCGATTTTCTTCTTTCGTTAGAGTCGTTGATCTTTTTCCCTTTCGGATCAATTCTTGAAGTTATGATATGTATATGTGTATTTTCGGTATCGTGGTGACCATAGATAAGAAGTGGCTGTTCCGGATCTCCATATCCCATTTCCTTCAGATATTGGTGTGCAAACTCTACAAGTTGTTCTTCCGTATACTCATGTCCTTTACAAGATATGGCAAGATGAAATTGCGGTTGTTTGATCCTGTCATTTCGCGATGTATATTCCATCAAATATTGTGTCAGTTCTTCAGGAGATGAGTATCCGAATGTATTGATTGGTCCAAAATTTTTTAGTTCAAGTAATTTTGCTTTGCCTTGAGCTACCTTTGCTTCATTGTATGCTATAGCATGGAATGAAGGACTTGATGGGAGTATGGTTGCTATCATATTTTTTAATACAGATATTTTGTAGTTACTTGATTATAGTTTTACTTGTTTATAGTATTATATCACAGTTTAAATATTTAATAATGATATATAATTAAGTATTTTAGTAATTCAGTAATATAATAATGAATATTACTATATTATTTTCTTACAATATTCTTAGTGACCTCAAACAATTCTTTCCTCAATTCAATGCAGACATTGCGACATTCCATTATTTTGGGAATAAGATTATTAAGAATTAATGCTTGTGTAGGGTGACCGGCTATGGCTGCTTCATTTACTTGCCGCATCGCCTGATTGAGATTGCCACCAATATGAGCAAGATGGGATTCATATTTGCGGTAATACTCAGCAAGAGCCTTTTTTGCCTCCAGCCTTTCTTGAATCGTGCAATCATAAAAGCTTTGAACTGCATTAAGGATATATTGAGTAATTGATTGAAACTTTATGGCTCTATTTTTTATTTCCATAAGTTCATGATCACTTACTCGTAAATAAATTCTTTTAGTTTTTTTTCTTTCCATATATCGAGTCTTCCAGTAATCGAGTAATCATCTAAAAGGGAGTTGCGACCATACCCCCGGATGCCGACAGGCAGCCCGGCAAGCGGTTTGACGGTCACGGCAACCGGTTTTTGTACGCACAAAAACACAACTTGCTTTTTCGAGAATCGAGCCATTCTCACTATTGGGAAGAAGCCGACTGTTCCCGGCTGCAAATTTAGTGCAAATTCATATATCACATGTCGATAATCTTTAGAAATATGTCTAATTGTCAATAAGTTGCATTGTCAACAATATACTTATGTATCTATGATTTCAGTATCGTCTTTTTTATTGATGTTATGCTCTAATGAGTCCATATTTCCAGTAATACTTG
>CAMWLX010000028.1 GCA_947175225.1 uncultured Porphyromonadaceae bacterium | reverse complement strand
TTTTGTGATTGTTTATAATAAAGAATTCCATTATAAAATTTGATACAGAAATGAGCGATAATACGAAAGAAGTAGCAGAAACCCAATCCTCTGACGAGAGATTGAAAGAACTTGCCTCAGCACCTATTGCTAAAATTTTATGGAAATATAGTCTTCCGGCTGTCATAGGTACAGTCGTGATGGCTTTATACAATATCATCGACTCTATTGTGATTGGTCATGCCATAGATGATCCTAATGTTGTAGCGGGTATTGCAGTCACATTCCCGGTTCAAAATTTGGGCACTGCTTTTGGTATGCTGATTGGAGCCGGTGCCGCAACTCGTATATCGATCGTCCTTGGCCAGAAAGACCATCACCGGGCAGCCGTCATACTTGGCAACTCTGTGCAGCTGACCATCCTAATCGGTGTGCTTTATACCACAGCTTTTGCAATATTCCTCGAGCCTCTTCTGCGTCTATTCGGAGCTTCGGATGCAAGTATGCCATATGCTAAGGAGTTTCTCACTTGGGTGCTTCCCGGTATGGTGCTTATGAATCTCACGTTCAGCTACAACAATGTGATGCGAGCTTCGGGCTATCCTAAAAAAGCAATGTGGACCAATATGATCGGAGCCGGGCTGAATTGTATACTCGCTCCGTTGTTCCTGTTCGGTTTCAAGTGGGGTATCAAGGGGGCTGCGATAGCTACCGACATTTCTATGGTAGTGACTGCTATTTTCGTCATGCAGCATTTCTTCCGCAAAGATACAACTCTTCATTTCGAAAGAGGTACATTTAAGTTCAATTGGCGTGTCATCACCTCGATCCTCTATATCGGTATGTCGCCGTTTTTGATCAATGTGGCCGGCAGTTGTGTCAACGCGATTGTAAATACTTCTCTCCTAAAATATGGTGGCGACGATGCTATTGCGGCTGTGGTGGTATTCAATCGTTTCGTGACCATATTCGTGTTTGTGGTCATCGGTATATGTCAAGGTATGCAGCCTATTTTGGGATACAATTATGGTGCAAGGAAATTCGATCGCCTATTCCGTACTCTTAAGCTCGCAGCTTTTACTGCTGTGTGCATCACTACTACGGGTTCGATCATTGGCGCTACCAATGCCGACTTCATTGCCAAGCTCTTCATGCAAGATCTGCAACAGATAGAATGTGCTGTCAACTGCTTGCACATCACTACTATCGGATTTTGGATGGTCGGCTTCCAGATAGTGGTCACAAATTATTTCCAGTCGCTCGGAATGGCTACGAAGTCAATTTTCTTGTCTCTTACCCGTCAGGTGATTTTTCTGATTCCGGCGCTTATGATCTTGCCTCCTATGTTTGGTCTTGATGGTGTCTGGACTTGCTTCCCCATTGGCGACTTCCTTTCCACTATTGTGGCCGGCTTCATGCTTGCATGGCAGATCAAGCATATCAAAAAAACTAAGGCTCCTGCACTAAATTCATAAGATTATTTACTCTTCATCCCCTCTCCTTTAAGATAACCCTTAACCTCATAACCCTATAACTCTCGCCATCCGCTTGCGGATGGCGAATAAATATGACAGACAATACTTACCATAAGATTCTTGATTACTTTCGTAAGATAAGCGAAGGCACCAAATGGGACGGACATCTTTATGCCGTCGGCGGGTGTGTGCGCGATGAGATACTGGGAGCTCCGATCCATGACGTTGACATAGCTGTCGATCTTCCAAATGGAGGTGTCAATTTCGCTATGTGGCTCCTGCATCATAAATATCTTGTAGAAATGCCGGTGTTGTTCCGTAAGTTCGGGACTGCAAAACTTTGTCTCCGCAAGTTCCCGGAAGAAGAGATAGAAGTGGTGCAGACACGTGCTGAGAAATATACCGACAAGACGAGTCGATGTCCGGAAGTTGTGAGCGGAAATATTGAGGAAGATTGCTTTAGAAGGGATTTTACTGTAAATACCCTTTACCGTAATATAAAGACCGGGGAAATCTTAGATATGACTGGGCGTGGTGTCCATGATATCAAAGAAGGAATCATCCGGACTCCACTTGACCCTTATGAAACTTTTGATGATGATCCTGTGCGCATATTGCGTTGCTTGCGCTTTGCAGCTCGCTTTGGCTGGAAAATCGATGAAGCCACTATGGAGGCGTTGAAGGAAAGCGTAGAGAGATTGTCGATAGTCTCACGTGAGCGTTGGAGCGCGGAGTTCAAGAAGATGCTCTTTGGTAGGAATATAAAAGATTCGCTCGGGCGTCTTGTGGAAATAGGGGGATTGAAGTATATGAATCAACTGATGCGCGAGATGTCGGAGTGTGTGCCGGAGCCTGGAGATAAATCTTTGCTTGAGATGGCTATTGAAGCGGTTGCCAAGCTTGAAGAGGAAGGCGTAGAGGATGAAGCACAGCGCTTGGCTGCTTTCTTCGGAAACATCGGAATGCTCCGCACAGCTGTACGCGATAAATCCGGCAAGATGCGCTATCCGCGCCACGAGCATGTCGGTGGTCACATGGTTTCTCGGCTTCTGAAGCATATGGGAGTTGACAAGGATTTAGCTCAGGATGTGAAGTGTATAATCCAAGGCAGGGATGAGGATCGAGTGAGGAAAGAACGCCAACAAAAGCTTCAAGCTCACAGGGAGAATCAGCAGCATCAACAAGATGAAAAAGCAGCTCGCAAAAGGGAACGCGCTGCCCTTCACCGCGCCATGCTCGAGCGTCATCGCCGCCATGCCCGTCGCCGTAAAAACAAAGAAAGACAATCAGAGAAGGATTCAAAGGAATTTGAATCAAATAGCTAAGAGCGTAGAAAGCGCACTCCGTGCGCGTCATTGCGCTTCTAATGCAAACTGTTCTGCCCGAATCCAATCAGCCGGCGTATCAAGATCTACCGACCTCTCAGTCGGCATTACATACGGTCTGCGTACCGGGAATTCTGACATAGGCATTTGTCTGAGCGAAGCAGCGTCCATGACATATACCGCTCCGTTGTATTCCCACACCTTTGGCGCATCTTGACGGCGGGTATAGTGTCCATCACCCTTGCTAATATGCAGATTCCCCTGTTCGTCAGTCTCGAAAGCATTATAGTAGGGATTGGTAGCAGCCTCGCATACG
This sequence comes from uncultured Porphyromonadaceae bacterium, assembly GCA_947175225.1. GTDB lineage: Bacteria > Bacteroidota > Bacteroidia > Bacteroidales > Muribaculaceae > Lepagella. Next base: position 14,432 of record CAMWLX010000028.1, on the reverse strand, counting down.
CTGACTACCATGTCGATTCCCGGTCTCCATGCTTCGATAGCTCCTAAGATGTCTTCTGCTCGCCGTAGGGGAGAGGTGGTCTGCAGAAGCACTACGCGGTCATAATCGATGCCATGCTCCAGATACCATTCTAAGGCATGAACTATCACTCCGTATGTGCCGGCAGTGTCTGTAGCAAGACTGTCAGGACGCATAAAAGGCACTTTGAGTCCATAATCCTCCACCACTTTACGAATCTCCTCAGAATCCGTACTGACACAGATGTCTGCATCGTCAGCCCCGGCAGCCCGAGCCTGGTCAATGGTATGGCATATCAGCGGCTTCCCTAAGAACGGCTTGATATTCTTCCCCGGAATTCCCTTGCTCCCTCCCCGAGCCGGTATCAGATATAATGTCTTCATTGTAGAGTTGGCTGTGAAATATGTCGTAAAAGATATTATTGACGTTTATCTCAAGTGGGTAATTATTTCATCTAATGAGCAGATGTCAACTTTGGGAAAAGATATTTTTCGTAAAATATTGAAGTGATGATCTTCAGTGACAATAACCTTTGCATTACCACACACTGCACAGTCAACAAATTTATTGTCATCCTCATCTGACTGTATTAAATTGAAATGAAAATATGGAGTAACTAATGAAGTGAATTCGTTACTTAAGATAGTGGAAATTACTCGGCTGGCCAGAATACTGCTTATCTTTCTTTGAATTATTTCTTCATACTCCTCTAATATTTCATTAGAAACACAAAAGATATTTCTTCCATCAAATAGAGAAACCCATAAATCATGGTATTTACTTTTGATTGGTAGTGATTGAATCAAGGAATTTGTATCAAGTACAAGTCTGTCCATATAGCCACATATAGATTATTTATCTTTTATGTAGATCTTCATGACGCAATTCATCAAGTCGCTTTTGGTCTAATATACCTTCGTCCCAAAGGCGTGTTGTTTCCTCATCTATCTTTTTCAGTAAATAGGTTTTTAGTACCTTTTTAATCTCGATGGCGAAACTATCAGAATGATCAAATGCAAACATTTTCAGAAGATCTTCCTGAACTGGGGTTAATACTCTTGCTTCCATAGACTTAATTTTTTATTTACAAAAATAATATAATTTTTTCAAAATGCCAAATGCTATAACCAATCTTTTATTTTTTATTTCAAAAAATAATTGAAGAAATAAAAATGAAGCTGCTGACAATCGCGTAAGTGATGAGGATCTGGAGGGATTCAAGGAATTCATAAAAGGTTATTACCATGACAGGGGTTGGGGTATGAACGTATCTACAACTGATGTAGCTGATGAAGTACCTTGGAGTAAGTTCCAATGTCACTAAATTAAGACCAATTTACGGCGTCAAGCAATGTAGTTAGCGCACTCCGTGCGCGTCATTAAGCGTCTTAAACTATCTTAATTTAGTGACATTAGAGTAAGTTCCTAAATGACTCACGTTATGAAGGAGAGGTTGGCATCTATCAAGGTGCGTGGCTATATCCTTATGACCTATGGAGAGCGAGCGAAAACAGCGTCATGAAGGAGACTTATAACTTGGAGTTTAACGCTCCTTCAAGGGAGGCGATTTATAAGAGAATAATGCAGCTTTCCGAAGGTGAAGACTGGACATACGACTATGAAGCCTTTGTGGCATTTGACCAACAGACACGGCAACGTGAAAACCGTATCGGTGCAAAAGCTTTAGAACCGAAAAAACAGGTGATACATAAAATGCCAAAATTCAATCGATTTGTGAATGGTCAACTCGAGGAAATCCCAACTCCTTTCTTTAATAATATTGTGACTGAATGCTCAAAGGGAAACTGTCAGAAGAAACTTGCCCCAAGGAGTGGTAATTCGTCGCCAAAGAAAGTTGTTGACAATAGTCGTAAACGTGATCGCGTGATGATTCAGAGTGGAGAAGTAGTAACTTGTGAATAACAAGTTTACGAAGGTTAAGTAAAATTCAACCCGTGACAGTTTGTCACGGGTTGAGTTTGCCATAAAGCAATCGTACGATTATTTCGTACAGTTGTATTATCTTTTCAGGAATGCTTTGATGGCGTCCACCATTATGGATGGAGTATTCGCCTTGAAGTAGGGGTTGGCGCGTTTGGCGGCAATCCCTTTTATCATCGGGGTGGTGATGAGCGATAGGCTCATAGTGATGGCTCCGCGGGTCGCGTCGCAGTGGATTACGCTGATTGCCCGTTCCCTGCCATTCTGCCGGTTGCCGACATCGAGCGTCGGCACTCCCAAAGATGCCACTTCAACTATGCCGCTCGAGCTGTTGCCAATCACTCCTTCAGAAAAGGCTACGGCTGAAAGATAGCGGCGCATCCCCAGCGATGGCACTACGATTATGCTTTCCGGGTGCTTTGACTCAAAATCCCTTAGCAGTGCGATGAGTGGAGTAGGGTCTGTATCATTGTTGGGATATGTCAAGATCGCTCCATATCCGGGTCTCGCTTCCATAAGGCCTTCTATTCCTGCAAGGAATTCCTCCATCTGCTTCTCCGGCGGAACACTGTCGAGCGTGGCAGCATGCAATGTGCCGACAAAGAATTTCTCCGGCAACGTCCGTCCGAGCGATTCTTGCAATTCCTCGCGGCTCATTAGCGTAACGTTAAGCGTGTTCCAAACACCGATTGCTCCCGTCACTACGATATTTTCTTTGTCAATTCCCATCCTTTCCAATCGCTCCGCGCACTTCTCTGTCTCAGTCAGATGAAGCGATGCAAGTTGGGAGATGGCGTTGCGGATGGCGTTGTCCATAGCCCCTTCGGAGACAGTCCCGCCAGCTATATGGATGATGGGGATGCCATTGATTGTGGCGGTAGAGGCTACGCCGAGCATTTCATAACGGTCGCCGAGTATTACTATAGCGTCAGGCTTGTTGGCTGCAAACCATTCTCCGTGCATTCGGGTTGAGTTTGCCAAAGTCTCTGAAATATTGGCACCTGCTGTCGGGAGTTCCACCGGATCTTCCCCGGCAGCACGTATCTCATCTATCGTCATCCCCATTTCAGGGATCAGGTGCATGTTGGAAGCGATGATGGTATAAGTGATCCCTTGCTTCTTGAATTCTGCAATCAGCGGTGTCAGCAAGCCCCAGTCGGCTCGGGTGGAAGTAGCTACAACTATCATATCGGATTATTCAAGTTCAATCAGTTCGTCGGGTGCGAAGTCGCGTATCGCCTCAGATCCTATGGCATGGTCCCAAAGCATTGGAGACAATCCGTTTCCAGGGCGCTTAACATAAATATTTTCTTCAGTCAGTATTTCCCCTTTCTTGATGGGTTTTATTGCCACTATGCTCTTGCGAGCTATTTCTATGTTGGGACGCTCTGAATCTGTCACACGTTTTACTCCGTCGCCAAGAGCCTCCTCAATGTGGCGGATAGATGTCACCATTGCCTTTAATTCATCAGGCTCAAGAGAGGCCTTATGGTCGGGCCCTGCCATCTCTCTTGAAAGGGTGAAATGCTTCTCTATCACGCATGCCCCCATGGCAACGGCAGCTATCGGAGCCTCTATGCCAAGAGAATGGTCGCTGAATCCTGTCTTTACGTAGAGTTCTTCAGCTATTGTCTCCATGGCGCGGAGATTGATATCTCGATATGGAGTCGGGTATTGGGTATTGCAGTGAAGCACTATTATGTCTTTGCGGGATAAAGTCGGCTTGAATCCTTGCGGTGTGGTTTCATGTTTACCTATGAGTATTTCGATTGCATTTTCTATTTCCGGTATGCTTGCCATTCCCGTTGAAAGTATCACGGGAATCCCTTTCTCTGCAATCTTCCTGAGATATGGAAGATTAGTGATTTCTCCGGAAGGAATCTTGAAATAATCTTGCCCGATTTCAGCAAGTACATCGATTGAAGTAAGGTCGAAAGGGGTCGACATGAATCCGATTCCCACTTCTTTGCAATAGTCGCTAAGTGGTTTGTAAGCGTCTAATGGAAGATGTATGCGGCGGCACATGTCGAGCTGCGACTCGACAATGCCTGTATTCTCCTTTTGATATTCAGCCTGCTCAGCAAATACGGAGATCACGAGTTCCGGCACTGCAGTCTGGAACTTTACATAGTCGGCACCCGCCTCTTTGGCGGCAAGGATCATTTTCTTAGCGGTCTCAAAGTCGCCGTTATGGTTGACTCCCGCCTCAGCTATTATAATAGTTTTCATGATTCAAAATTAACGAATATCCTCTTAATTAACAAATCGAAGCGACTGAAATTAATTAAAAAAGAGTGATTTTTTGAAAAAAGATGCTGTAAAATTTGGTGGAGTCAGAAAAAAGCAGTAATTTTGCATCGCTTTAGCAGGGAACCCCCGCAGAAATGCGCAAGATATTCGCTCCGCAAGGAATATTGGACATAAGCCCCCAGCTTTGTTCAGAATGAATATCGGTTGGTTCCGGCTTAGCCGACTCGGGGTGTAGCTCAGTCCGGTTAGAGTGTGCGTCTGGGGGGCGTGAGGTCGCAAGTTCGAATCTTGTCACCCCGACCAAAAGTCAGTTGCTTTCCGGCAGCTGACTTTTTTTTCATTGATGCGGTAATGATTTTATGCGGAGAGTCGTCTTATAAGTAAAACTAACGCAAAATGCAGTATTCCACTTCTGAGTTTGAGACTCTCTACATACGATGCTTTCCCCCCTCTATGAGGTTGGCGATAGGCCTTCTTCATGATGAGGATGAGGCAAGAGATGTGGTGCATGAGGTCTTTCTCAAGCTTTGGGAGTCGGATGGGAAAGTCGAGAATCCAAATGCTTATATCTTGCGCTCGGTCAGGAATACATGCTTAAGCAGGATCAGGAAGCTCGACGTGCGTGAAAAAGTCAAACTGAAGCTTATGCTTGAGCCTCCCCCTGAAGACTTTGACTACGAGCAGAGAAATGAAGAAGTAAAATCGGCAATTGAGCGTTTGCTCACGTCTCGGGAGCAACAGGTGGTTGAAAAAATCTATACTGAAGGGCTGAGCTATAAGGACGCTGCTGACAGTTTAGGGGTTTCGGTAGCCTCCGTCAATAAAAACATAGTAGCAGCGTTAAAGAAATTAAGGACTCACTTTAAAAAAGGCAAATCATGACAGAACAACAAAAAGACATATTGATAGCCAAGATGCTTGATGCTCCTGCTTCCTTGTCGGATGAGGAATTAGATATGGTATTGCTCGACGAGGAGCTGAGGGATATCTATGAAGCTTCTGCTCTTGTCAGTGATGCGCTGTCTGCTCCGCAAGAGTTTGATGTCGAGCAAGAGTGGCGATTGTTCCGACATAGGATTATGCCTAAGCCATCTCTGACGAGACGATTCATGCGTGTCGCGGTAATTTTCTTAGGCGTTGTGATTGCTTCCGGGATAATAGCAAAGGTGATAGACTATTCCTTTACAAGAGGAGCACAAGAGCAGATAGCTGAAGTGGCGAAACCCACTACATTGAACAATCATGACGCCGGGGAGGAAACCCCTAAAGTTTCTTACGTGGAGCCGGCAACGACACCAAAAGAATCTCGTGAAGCACCCGCTCCCTTTGTGGTCTCAGTTCCTATTAAGAATGATGAGGATAAAAGTCAGGAAGAAGATATAGACGTAGATGAATACTTGCGGCTCCAACAAGCTCGGATTGACAATGATCTGGCAATGATGACTGCTGAATCGTATCTGTATGAATACAATGAGATTCTTCAGGATATTGACGGCATTGAAACATATGATAAGTCGGAGTTGGAAATTTCAATCAGGCAATTGACAATACAATAATGAACAACTGAATATTAATTAAAAAATAATGATATGAAAACTTCAATAACTCGGCTATTGTGCCTTATTTTGTCGGCTATGCCGATGATGGCTATGGCACAGTCTAACATTCAGTCGGCATTTAATGCATTAATCAAAAGTTCGGATGCTCAGATCACTGAGAGTCATGTCCTCGAAAAAGACCCTGACTCTGATAAAAAGATCAGCCAATGTGATATCTATAACTTCGTCATTCCTGAAGATCAATTTAAACTGATCAAGAATATTGTTAACGCCATTGAAAAAGACAATCGACATGCCTATGGTTTATATAGTGGCAGTGCTGATAGGGATGTGCTGCTGGCTGTAGGCAATGATTCACCGGTCAAAGATGCGACCTTGACTGACGCAGGAGGTCAATATGCATATGCTGTCTTTTTGGCTCCTAAATCGGAAGACTCTGAGGGAATCTACCGTTATGCTTATGGAATAGGGTATAAGGAGTCAAAAAAAAGTGATAAGATTGTCGGCAAACTCGTGGTGACATATGCCACTACATTGAAGCATCGTCAACAGGTTGCCATCGAGCAGCAACAAGCCTATACTGAAAGGCAACTGAGGATGGTGAATAGAATTGATAGGGAGATGGCTGAGCAAGAATCTTGGTTTGATATGTTGATGTCCTATTTTCAAGGTATGACAGATGCAAACTCTAAGACACGTATTGCTCTTGCCTCAAAGGCATTTAAGGTGATAAGAGACACTTCGAAATATCCTGAAGTGACAAAAGCCGACAAGGCCACCATTCGCGAGATTTTAAAAGTGATGATTTCAGATGGTAAATATTCAGAAAGCGTTCTTAATAAACTTTTAAATCAATGTCTTGTAGAACTTAAATAATAATCCTGATGAACCGTATTGCTTTTTTAATTTCGTTGATCATTTTTTCTGTCTCCTCTATTTCTGCAAGAACCATACAAGGAGGAGTTCGGTCTGACAACGATTCCACAGTCATAGTTGGCGCTACTTGCCGTCTTATGTCAGATTCAAAATTTATCGATGGTGTCCGGACAGACAATGAGGGTAAATTTGAAATCTCAACAGGCATCAAATCAAAACTTACTCTTGAAATATCAAAGGTTGGATACAACCCGACAGAGATTCTGATCGAATCAGATAAAAATGTCGATGTAGGCACTGTTTATCTGTCGGAAGGCGTGATGCTCGATGAAGTGCAGGTAGAAGCAAACTCTATGATTGATGTCAAAGGACGTACGGTGATTTTCCCTTCCGGATCTGATGTGAAGGCTTCCTCCACAGCGATCAGTCTTTTCCAAAAACTTCCTCTTGCAGGTTTGCAGGCAAATCCTGTCAATAGATCGTTGTCGGTAGATGGTGGCTCTCCGTTTATTCTCATCAACGGCATCCCATCTACTATGGAAGATTTCAACGCATTGCAACCGAAGGATATCGCTAAAATTGAATTTTCAAGAATTACCCCTGCCCGTTATGCCGACCGTGGCAACAAAGGTTTTCTAAACATAACCCTGAAGAAGCGCAACGACGGCGGTCAGGTTTACATTTGGGGCCGCAGTGCTGTCAATACGGCTTTCGTAGATGGGAATGTGCGCGCATCCTGCCATCAGGGACCCTCGCAGTTCACTTTTTCTTACAATCCTTCCTGGCGTAATTATCAGCAAGTCTTCGATAACTCCACAGAAAGCTATATAGGCGATGATTTCCGTGTGGATCTTGAAACGCACGACCGCAATCCTTTCTACTATCATTATCATAATCTGAACCTGAAGTATGATTATAGTCCCAATATTAGTACGCTATTCTCAGCTAAGTTTACCATAGCGCCATTGTTTCAGAAAAGCAGTTCGTTGGCAAATACGATCGATTCATATCTTGGCGATTATGAGAATGATAATTTGAATCGCACTAAAGAACTTGCTCCCTCCCTTGACCTATTCTTTAAGCGAGACTTCAACGACAAGAATGCCATTGAAGTTCAGCTGGTGGGAACTCTGAATTCAAGCGACTATCGCCGTAGCAATAAATATTTCTTCAGCGATGGCTCTGACGCGGAATATATTATGGATGTCGACAGTCGTCGCCGCTCTCTAATCAGTGAGATCAGCTATAGCTATCAGTTTAGCGACAAGACCTCCCTTTCTGCCGGCTATCAGAACACCGTCTCTCACAGCACCAATACCTATCTCACTACTGATTATAAGCCAATTCTTACCGAAAATAATAATTATGTCTACGCCCGGTTGGGGCAGCAAGTGGGTAAAGTATATTTTTCTGTAGCTTCCGGAGCAAAGCTTTATTGGATTAAAAACGACCTTAACAAGCGTCATTTTATCCGAAATCTGACCACTGCCCAGCTTTCGTGGCACATTTCTCAGAAATGGAATCTTGTAGCTGCTTTCCAATATTCTCCAAACATACCTTCTCTCTCCGCACTGACCGACTATCCTCAGCAACAGACTCCCTATCTTATTTCCAATGGCAATCCGGATTTGAAAGTTTCCCAAAACTTCCTGTATCAATTGATGCCATCTTTCCAATATAAGAAATTCAGCGCATCATTGCTAATGAATTATCGTAATATTGGCGACTTCGTGATGTCTGATATGTTCTATCTTGGAGATAAGATGTTTTTGTCGCAAGCCATCAATGCAAAGAAATCATGGTATGCCGGTGGCAATCTTAATTTGAAATTGAATGATATTTACGGTTTTGGAGCTAATGTAAATTTAGGTTTAGCACATTATGAAACAATGGGGAAAAATTGGATTCATCGTCTGACATCATTTGATGCGAGCTTTACACTGTGGTGGAACAAAGGTCCCTACACTATCTCTTACTGGCGAAAGATTCCAGGCAAATATTTAAGTGGCAATTATGTTGGGAAGGATGAGAATGGAGACTCGTTCAGCTTTGAATATCACCCAAATAAGCATTGGACATTTGAAGCAAGCTGGATGTATATGTTCGATAAGAAAGGTACGAAGTATCCCTCCTGGGGATATTCAAGCGTAAATCCCTACTTCAAGGAGCGCTATATCAAAAACAACGGAAACATGATAGTCCTCTCAGTCAGCTACTCAGCCGACTTCGGCTCCTTATTCCGCACCTCCCGCCGCTCCCTCAACAATTCCGACAACGCCTCCTCCCTCCTAAAAATGTAAGAGTGCCTGTTAAATTCGGGCTCTCGCCCTCTCAAAAGAAAAGATTGTGTGAGGGCGGAAGCCCGAATTTTATTTGGAGTATTCAATCTTGCCGACTACTTTGCGGCTCGGTCCGGCATTCTCATGGGCGCGGACGGAAGGCTGGTGCATGTCTTTGGGAAAGTAGAGGAAGAATGTATCATTTGGAGCAGGAACATAGGAAATCTCCTCGTCGGTGGTATAGTTGGTCTTGTCTTTGACTGGATCATACGGGCCTGTGGGGATGACGTGGCCGGCGAGTCCCATCAGTTCGTCGCCTACGAAAGTGTATTGGAGGTCGATGAAGTTCTCGTGGCTCTCTATCTTTGTGTCTTCCGCACTCTTGGGAGTGTATTCGAGTATATTGACCCATAGACGACCCGGCACAATATCATGCTTTCCGGCTGCAACCGTATTGAGATCGGTATCTTTGATCCATGCAAATAGTGCATCCCACAATTCAGGATTAGCCGCATATTGCTCTGCAAATTCCACTGCATCGATAGTGGCATCTGCCTTCAGATCGAGACCTTTCGCCCAAGCTCTGCTGTCCACCCAGGCCTGGGCCTCTTCTTTTGTGAATTTCTTCATTTTTAATATTTACTTTGACTAAACGATTAAACACTTAAACGATTAAACCTCCTTTTCAGTATTCACCGTAGCCATGATGCCTCCTACCATGCCGAGGGCAAGCATGCGGCCGTGGAATGAGTAGCCGGCATTGTAGCCCATCTTCTCATCTCCAAGCATAAGAGGAGCGTGGTCTACACGCATTGGGACATTCGGACGAAGTGTCTCGAAAGTCCTTACTACGTCGATTAGGCGTGGGTCGAGATGTGAAGACTCCTTGAAGTCGCCGTTTGGCTGAGGCTGGCAGATGCGGGCATGCACGAAGTGGGTGCGGTCAGCATATTTCTTTGCAAGTGCCGGCACATCATTGTGAGCTCCTGCACTGAGGCTTCCGGCGCAGAATGTCAATCCGTTGTGAGGATTAGGAACTGCGTCGAGGAATGCTTGGATGTCAGCGTCGCAAGTGACGATGCGAGGCAGTCCGAGTATCTGCATCGGTGGATCATCAGGGTGCACACACATATTGATGTCATATTCATCGCATACAGGCATGATGGCATTAAGGAAATATGCCATGTTGGCACGAAGCTGATCAGCATCGATCCCTTTATATAGATCAAGAAGAGAGCGGAATTTCTCTACCGGCTTGAGATCTTTCTCAGAAATATTGCCGTTTACAAATCCCTGTGTCTTGACGATGATATTGTCTACGAGGCGCTTCTCTGCCTCAGCATCCATACGGGGAGCTACTTCTTCACGCATTCTGCGCAGAGTCTCTTCATCATAATCTTTTTCTGCTCCTTCGCGTTTCAGGATGTTGATGTCGAAATAAGCGAATTCAGCACGGTTGAAATAGAGGTTTGATGTTCCGTCGGGATTGGGATATTCAAGGTCTGTGCGTGCCCAGTCCAGCACCGGCATGAAGTTGTAGCAGATCGTCTTCACTCCGGCTTTGCCGAGATTTGCAAGGCTTACCTTATATTTCTCAATCAGTTCGTCGCGGTCAGGACCGCCATATTTGATTGATTCGCTGACGGGAAGACTCTCCACCACACTCCAGCGTAGACCGTGGCTTTCTATGTAGTCTTTCATCTTGTTGACTTCCTCTTCGCTCCATATTTCTCCGTTTGGGATATGATGGAGGGCAGTGACGATACCTTCCACGCCTATCTGGCGCAGCATATCGAGGGTGATTTTATCGTTGGGTCCAAACCAACGCCATGTCTTTTCCATATTTCTGTTATTGATTATATTACATTTTCTGATCAAGATTTTTCCCCTTTTCCTCATGCTCGAAATTCGGTAGAAATTCCTTCAAGCATTCCACTACATCCGCTTTGGTGAAGTCTGGATTTTCGAACACTCTTTCAAGTTTATGCAAAAAATCATCGACTTCTTGTTTCTTGCGATGCTCTTTTGACAAGATTACTCCAAGTGATGAAAACCGGTCGAGATCCTTGGCCTCTCCCTCCACATAGAATTCCTCGAAGTCTTTCTCTCCGGTTGTGTCGCTGTTGAAATAGACCACCGGGTATTTCTTATCGCCGGGCTTCATGTTGGCAGCAAATCGTTTTGCTGCCTCATCAGAAGAGCATTCATGCTTTTCATATCCCATTTCCCGGATGAAGTCGTCGCAGATTGCCGAGAAAGTCTTCATCTTCTCCTCTCCGAGTTTCGGGAAGAAAATCTCTCCGTTTTGTCCCAATATGCACGCAAGCATGCAGATCTGTCCGCTTTCCTCAAGCGATACGAAATAGCGGCGTACATCTTTGGGAGCCACAAGCGGTTGCTGCTTCATAATGCGGTCGAAGAAACTGAGTGGAAGCGATCCATTGGAAAATGCCACGTTGGCAAATCTTGCAGTAGTCACTTTAAAATTGGGGATGTACGACATTATAAGATCTTCCATCACCCTCTTGCTCGCTCCCATGACATTGACCGGGTTTGCTGCCTTGTCGGTGGATACGCAGAAGAAATGTTTCGGTGGGATTTCTGCAAGCAGGTCAAGGAGTTTTTTAGCCTTAATCACATTGTTTTTGATAAGAGCCTCAACGGAATACTTGTCTTTCTCACTCCTCACATGCTTGTGGGCAGAGAAATTGGCTACGATGTCAAAACCTCCGTGTTCGCGGAAGATACGCTCAAATATCGGGTCAACAAAATCAAGTGTGTAAGTCAAGTATGTCTCCGGCACTTTCAATCCTTCTGTCGAACGCAGATCGCGAGTAAGCTCTGCGAGTCCATTCTCGTTAAGGTCTACTACCACGAGTTTTGATGGTTCAAATCTCAGCAAAGCCCTGATAAATGATGACCCGATGGAGCCGGCACCCCCTATCACAAGCACACTCTTCCCTCTTATTTCTTCAGAAAGATAGTCCTTATTGCTTTCGATATCAGGCAGAAATAGGCTCTCTTGCCGCTCTATCACATAATCTTTTGTAAACCGATCTATATTAAGTATCATTTTCTAAAAATTTCGCTTCCCACAAAATTAATGATTTATTATAATTTTTCAAAATAATTGTGAATAAAAATTCCCCCCTGCACAGAAACAGTATTCGTGATTGTCGTTTTGAGAGTCTGCCTAAAACAATAGGATAAATCATGCGTTCTAATTATAGATTCTCTTAATTATATGTTTATGGAGACGATAATAAACATAGCAGGCTATGGAGCCGCACTCTGCATGATCTTTGGCTATCTGCCGCAGGCGATAGCCACTATTCGCACTCGAGACACCGACGGGATCGCCATGCCGACATTCCTTATGTTGGGACTCGGTTCGGTGCTATTCGTCGTCCAAGGAATTCTCCTTGGCAATATTCCCATAGTGATTACAAATACCATAGCCACCCTTGACTCCATAATCATCTTTGTCATAAAGATCCACAACGACCGCAAAAAGAAAAGGTCTTAGATTTTGTAATACAGTCTTTTTTTTGTAATTTTGCAGAAACCATCAATATGCAGTAGAAATGATTCTAAGTATAGATAATTTCAAGTCGATAGAGCATGTCGCCGGATTGGATATTTCTGATCTGACGGTGTTTGCCGGAGTAAACAGCAGTGGCAAAAGCTCTGTTATTCAGGCATTGCTTTTATTGAAACAAACTTTAAATTCATCTACCAGTGAAATTCTGAATCTAAACGGTCCATATGTATATGCAAATTCGTTATTGGATTTGATTCATAACAAGAAAGGCGGTACTATAGGATTCTCCATTATTCTTAATGAAAAAGAACTAAACAATACGGCAGTAGAGCTATATAAAAAAGATAGTGGAGTGGGAATCGATAGAATGTTGCTATCTGTATCATTCAAGGTTAAGAGTGATGGCACATTCGTTGTTTGGGAATTCAAGCTTTCTCTTGCTCTTTCAGATGGAAGTAATATAAATAGGACTCTCTTATGGCGTCCTAACAAAAAAGTGTATGATTTGACGGAAGATGGAAAGACAATGAATGGATTGGAGACTGACCGCTATTCCTTTGTCAATTTCTTCCCCGTCTTTATGAAGAAAGATGGAAATTCACTTGAATTACCCATAATGAAAGCAGCGCGTGAGACTCTTGTAAGTGTTCTTGAAGACGTCACATACATAGCTCCTATAAGAGTAGCTCCTGTTTTGGCAAGAAGTTATCAGACTGATATAGAAAGTCGTTATGTGTTGCCTGACGGTGAAAATACAAGGTTTATTCTTAATCGCATCAGCCATGATGACAAGGACGCTTTTGCGCTTGTGAAGGAATGGATATGCAATAGGTTTCATTTGGCTCACGAAATAGACGTTGTCAAGGAGCCCGGTAAGCTGTATAGAGTAGTAGTGACCACCAATGAAAGAGTAAGGGTAGATCTCATGCATATGGGTTTTGGCCTTAGTCAGATTCTTCCGATTGTCACTCAAGGCAGCATATCGAAGGCTGGCTCATTGATGATCGTGGAGGATCCGGATGTACATATGCATCCAAGCATTCAGGCTTCCATGGCAGACTTTTTCATCTATTTATGTCTCAAAAAAAATGTGAATGTGCTTGTAGAAACACACAGCGATCACTTTATAACGCGTCTCAGACGAAGGGTTGCCGAAAAAGTGATATCTCCTGAAAAAGTTCATTTGATATTTGTCGAGCACGAAGGGGGTGCGAGTGAATACCAGACTATTTTCATGTCTGATACCGGAAGACTCGAAGGTGTAATGCCTAACGGCTTTATGGATTCTCTTGACAATGATTTTCGGGCAATACTTCTGGCAAATAGAAAATGAAAGTTTCATTAGCTCCATATATGCCTATAGTTCGGGATTGTCTTTCTTATGAAAGAGAGTTTCGGAATCTTAGCTTATATAGCATTCCTGATTATGTATCTATATATGTTGTCGGCAAATGGGATGAATTGTTGATGGGCAGCGCTGATATCATGTCTTCATACGAAATTTTTAGACTCTTGATAGGGTTGCCGGTTATCGAGATATCACCTGTCAATAAGGCGAAATATATAAAGGTTACTCCGGATGTGTTTACTGATATTTTTGAAAAGGATAAAGAGACTGCTTGTCAGCAATTGTATGCTTTGATGAATGTCGCTGATTCCAGACGTATCTTTGCGGGTGCCGATAGTGATTGCAAATACCTGGAAGTTAAGTCTGACCGTAAAATGGAGATTATAAGCAACTTTAATCCATTCGGAGATTTGACATTATTAAACCTTTTGGATTCATATATGCCTAAATTGGAGCAATTGAAGCATTTCCATACTGACAGAAATATCGGAGCCAAACAGATTTCTGCATTCTCAGCTTATGACAGGAATGACGAATCTTATGCAAAAAAATTATTGATGACTGCTTTTCTCGACCATGAAGGTGATGTGGATGAAAGGACATATCTTTATACATATGAT
>CAMWLX010000027.1 GCA_947175225.1 uncultured Porphyromonadaceae bacterium | reverse complement strand
CAAAATTACAACCTAACTACAACCTCCAAAAGGTGTACTTCTGTTAATGCTTACGGTTAAAACATACAGACTCTTAATTAAAAACTGTTTAAGGAATTGAATATATAACTGAAATACATTGATTTACCCATCTTATAATTAAGATTTTATCAAATCTCTGTTATAGCCTTTCTCATAATACTTCAGAGGCTCCGTTGTATATAAGATGGGCCTATTGTGAAAAATGGAGAAATGAGTGTCACTGAAGGCCTGATAGATCCATAATGTATTTCCCTGAATCCAAAACAGCAGGGGTAATGAACATAGTCATGTAGATGGGAGCATATATGATACGCCCATCTGATTTCATGTTGCCGTGACATAAGACATAGGCCTTCTCAATATCATATTCCTTACATTCAAGCACATTACGGAGAGCATTATGTCGTTCGTAGTCTTTCCCGGATTTTACTTCGATAGGTATTACGGAGTCTCGTCCTGCGATCACGAAATCAAGTTCCCCCATGCGTTTGCTATTGAAATAATATGGATTGATGCCATGGCATAACAACTCCTGCGCCACAGCATTCTCAAATATTGCTCCAAAATTGACATCGATATCGCCCGAAAGGATTGAAATTCTCAGCGAGTCCGCATATTGGGCAGCCAACAGCCCCACATCGTTGGAGAACAACTTAAAGAGATTTCTGGTCTCAGCAAGTTTGAGAGGCAACCGAGGCTCAGACACGTTATAGACAGGAATAGCCACACCGGCATTGCTCAGCCATAAGAAATCGTTCTGATAACGGTCATACTTCGCATGCTCATTAAGTCGCTTTAGGATAAAGCGCTTATTCTTCGCATCAAGTTCGGAGGGTATGAGATTGAAGATTTCCTTTATTTTTAACTTATCTTTTGTCGCATATTGGGATATATCCTTTTTATAAAGAGAGATGATATCCTTTTGCGTTTGGACTACTACATTTAGATCATTTGTAGACAGATAGCGTTCTACAGCTGCCGGCATCCCTCCAACAATAGAATACAACCGAAAAAGGTTGATAAGCCTTTCGTGGACAACTTCATCTACCGGAGTTATGTCTTCCCAACATTTCCTTAGATGCCGGAATATCCTCGGTGCAACTCCTGCATTAATCAGAAATTCCTCAAAGTCGAGAGGATACACCTCCTTTACACTCATATAGCCTACAGGAACCGACCGAAGATCTTTGAGTTCTACTCCAAGTAATGATCCGCTAAGTGCATACCGATAACTTCCTTCATCGACTAAAAACTTAATAGCCGTCACTATATCTTCACAACACTGCACTTCATCAAAAAAGATAAGCGTATCTCCTTTGATAAGGGGATAATCCGTAAATGCTGATAACCGAAGCAATATTTCCTCAGCAGAATAGACATTCTTAAACAGATTGATTGCCTCCGGCGACTTTATGAAATTAACTTCAATAAATGACTTGTAGGATTTTCCAAGCTCTCTAATGGCAAAGGTTTTTCCAGTCTGTCTCGCTCCTGTCAACATTAGGGCTGTCTTCTGATTTGCATAAAAATCAGTCAGGAAATCGGTAAGTTTTCGGGTCAGCAACATAAATGGATTGTTATTACGTATTTAGACGCAAAGATAGGTATTTTCTGCCGTTTTTCCAAGGAAATTTGTGTTAAAAATGCCGTTTTTCCAAGATTATTTTGTGCATTTTTGCCGTTTTTCCAAGTTTTTATCAAATTTCGCATATCCTCACCGCACAGCTAATTATGCATTATGAATTCTCAAAATGGGTAACCAATAGAGAAGTGGAAAGAAGCATCTCGGTGCCAGTTGGGTGAGATAAGAGGCCACGGGCGCTCGTCCATCGCAGGATTATGTGCCTTCATGCCAAGATCAAAGCGGAGGAGGAAGTAATTGAAATCCATGCGAAGACCAAGTCCATAGGCGGCGGCAAACTGCTTGTAGAACTCGTCAAACTTGAAGACACCTCCCGGTTGGAAAGGATAGTCGCGGATAGTCCATATATTACCTATATCTATGAATGCTCCCAATTCAAGAACCCAAAAAAGTTTGGCTCGATACTCAGCACTCGTAATCAGACGTATATCACCACACTGATTGATAAAATCACTTACAGAATTACGGCTCGGATATGCACCGGGACCAAGAGTGCGCACAGCCCAGCCACGCACACCATTTGCACCTCCACCATAGAAACGCTTCTCAAACGGAAGCATCTCCGAATTGCCGTATGGTATTCCTATTCCCCCTCCAACACGGAATGCAACTGAATTTCTCTCGTCAAACCGATGCAGGAGGGCATAATCAGCCTCAAGTTTGAAGTATTGGGAATAATGGATCCCGAAAATCTTATAAGGATCTTCGTGGAAATTGCTACGATGAGCAAATATGCTTGATATCGCAAAGAGCAAATTGCCCGCTATCTCCGCATTCACACGGACATTGTATATATCACGTTGCATATACCTCTGCCACGGAGTGGCCTCACGCTTATTGGAATGATACCAACGCCAACCCATCCGCATGATGAAGTGATCCTCGTAACTATAGCGGAGCAACGGATTGTCAGGTGCAATCAGATCTATAAAGTCATTGGTAGATGCCGGCAGATAGACGTAGTTGATGTCTATTGGAGTAAAGACATGCCGATTGTTCTTCCGAGCATCAGTCCACTTGTAGCTCCAACCGGCTGTAGATATGACACGTGTATACTCCGGACGCTCCTGATAGTTCATCGAGAAATTCATCTCAGTCGAAGCTTGAATCCTACGCCGTATACGTCGGGAAATCGGAGCCTTAAACTCCGGCATCGACAGACCAAGATCAACTGAATATTCGAGATACCGGTTGTTGAGCAAACCTTCCAAGTTCCCGGAAAGTGACTCATAGCTGCCACGGAGTTTTCCGGTAAAAGTCTCCGATCCTCTTCCGATATTACGATGAGAATAAGTCAGACCGACAGCTACTCCAAGGTCTCCTTCAGAGTTGGTTCCTTCCAGTTCTACACTCGCCGTCTGCGACTTACCGGGTGTAAGCATGATGTAGGCATCCAAAATCCCATCATCACCGATATGACCGACTGGGACAAAAGAGACATTGATAAACTTCAGTATGCCAAGGCGTGAGAAAGCACGATAAGTTCGGTCTACATTCTTTTGTGAGAAAATCTCTCCCGGGGCAAGATAACAGTTATTCGCTATCACAGATGGCCGCAGATAGCGCGAATCGGCATAGAGAATCTCTATCCCTCGATAATTGACAGAATCTTTCCCTACAGCCAAAGCCGGATTTTCCGAGTCAATTGCTTCAGCATCAGCAATCACTGTCACATGGCGGATAATGAATCTTGAATAAAGGTCAGGCCGCTCTTTCTGCTGACCCGAAGGATAATTGACCTTCATCAAAAGCTCTGCATCAGAAGAACCCTCTGTAGTGTCTGCTACAAAAGTGATACACTCTTTACCAAAATTATAATAGCCATTGTTGCGGAGAGCATCAGCCACAAGGACACGTTGATTCTCAAGTATATCCCTTGAAAGTGGTTGACCGCGATATGTCAGGAACTTCGAAGAATCAGCCATAACGATATTCTTCACAGCAGAATCCGGGAATTCATATTCCACTTGTGAAATAATCTTTTGTGGTCCCGGCGACAATGTATAGGTAAGCTCTATCTTCTTCTTTTTCTCATTTTTTACAGAATCAATAGCCACATCTGCATTAAAGTAGCCTTTATTTGCAAGATATTGCATCAATTGCTCTGCACTTGCCTCTGACAAAGCCGGATCATAGATGACTGGAGGTTCACCGAGCTTACGCATCCAACGGTTCCACCAATTAGTGGAGTCACTGCCGGCTAAATTATAGAAACCGAGCCTGAATTTGATGCTCCAAAGCATACGATGGTTTGGCGTCTGCCGCAGATAAGCCTGCATCTCAGCTACATCAAGCTGATCTTCCTTCCCTAAAGAATCAAGACGAATATGCACCTTGTCGAGTAGATAGCATCCATCCGGAACATGCTTGCTCGACGAGCACCCGGACATTATTATACAAATCAGAGCCAGTATCATCAATGATACCGGCATCACGCTCCGATGTATTCGCTGCCCAAGTGGAAACATAATGCAAAATTAGGGAATTTTTCCGAATTATAAATCTTATCGTTCTTATAAATCTTACAATTCTTATAAATCATGCTAAATTTTTACTCGACTATCGCGATTTTTCACTAAATTTGCATTATGGAAGCAATCCCAAATATTGAAGGCCCAAAAGCCTACACCCTCTCGGAGTTCTCACGCTTCGTGGCTACTGCCATGAGCAGGGAGCCTGTGCTAATGGGGGCATGGGTAGTGGCAGAGATCAGTGATATGTCGGTCAGGGGAGGTCACTGCTATATGACTCTGATCGAGAAAGACCCATCAGGCACCACCATTGCCCGCATGAGAGCCACCATATGGGCAAACCGATTTGTATACATTCGCAATAAATTCCTCCGTGCTACAGAAAAGGAACTGTCTAATGGTATGAAGGTAATGTTCTACGGTGGGGCTTCTTATCACTCAAACTATGGACTATCTTTCAACATCGGCGAAATAGAACCATCTTACACGATGGGAGATCTTGAGAGAATCCGTCGTGAGATTCTTGCTGCCCTACAGCGTGAAGGTATCATCGGGCAAAACCGTACTCTAACTTTCTCAGATCCACCTCGAAAGATTGCCATAATTTCATCTGCCACAGCAGCTGGTTATGGGGATTTTCTCAATCAATTGCAGAATAATTCAGCAGGAGTGGAGTTCAATACGATGCTTTTCCCTGCCATAATGCAAGGCGACCGCACAGCACAAAGTGTAATTGCTGCCCTCGATCTTGTGGAGCAGACATCCTCCATTATCAAGTGGGACTGCGTAGTGATAATAAGAGGAGGAGGAGCCACTTCCGACATGAATGGCTTCGACGACCTTCCGCTTGCTCGTCGTGTGGCTACTTTCCCAATACCCGTAGTAGTCGGCATCGGACATGAGCGAGACCGTTGCGTGCTCGACGAGATAGCCTGCATAAGATGCAAGACCCCTACTGCTGTGGCTGCCTGGCTTTCAGATACAGCCGGAATGGCATGGCAACGCGCTTACGATCTCGCCACAAGAATAGCCAACTTTGCCTCCGAACGCCTCAAAGGGGAGCATATACGATTGCAAAGCATTGAGACTATGGTGCCCGCTCTTGCCGAAGCTCAACTGAAAAATGCCCGACTAAGGCTCCACAGCATCTCAGCTCTGATTCCTTCTGCTGCCAGCGATGCTCTATCTAAAGCCAACATACGGATAGAAGGAATCCTGACTACTCTCAGGATGGCATCTCACACTCGCATCCAACTTGAATACCCTGCATTAAAGGCTATAGCATCTTCCATCAAAACTGCTGTGGGAGGACTCTTGGATAGGGAAAAGACTCGGCTTGATAATCTTCAGAATCTGACAGACGTTTTAAACCCGGCATCAACCTTGAAGCGCGGATATACCATCACTAAAATCAGAGGCAAAGCCATCGCCGACATCAAAGCGGTGAGGCCCGGAGATACTATCGAGACCTTTACCAATCTTGGCTCCATCACCTCCACAGCTACTGAGATCATCCCTACTGATAATCCGACATCTTGACTGGTTTTCGATTAATCTACTTGTCATTCTGTCAATTTGTCAAAAAAGAAAGAAATGAAAAAACTTATAATATTCGACCTTGACGGCACTCTCCTCGACACCATTGCCGACCTCGGCACTGCATGCAATTATGCTTTGGAGGCAAAAGGATACCATAAACATCCTCTGGTAGCTTATCCATATATGGTAGGCAACGGAGTGAGAAAACTTATGGAGCGTGCTCAGCCGGATGCAAGTCCGGAAGAAATTGACGAACTCCTTGAAATTTTCAGAGAGTATTACGATCAACACTGCACCGACCTCACTAAACCTTACCCCGGCATACCAGAGTTATTGCAACAACTGACCGACAATAACATAGCCATTGCAGTAGCGACCAACAAATATGAATCAGCTGCTAAAAAGATAATCGATTATTTCTTCCCCGACATTCCGTTTGTTGCAATCAAAGGCCAGACAGAAGACCGTCCGGTTAAGCCTGATCCCAGCATCGACTTTGCGGTGCTTCTCGCCCACCCTACTCCTAAGAGCGAGACAATGCACGTAGGAGACTCTGCGGTTGACATCGAGACAGCCCGTAGGGCATGCATTGACTCCGTAGGGGTGACGTGGGGTTTCCGTCCGATCACTGAACTTAGGAAAGCTTACGCCGACCATATAGTTTGTTCACCCTCCGACATCCTAAAACTCGCTTTCAAAGATGACTGACACCATAGATTTTACATCTCGACTGACATTGCGGAAAAGCGCGAAACTCCGCCATCGTACACTTGTGCAGGATCTGTTCAAAAAGGGAAAGTCAGTATATTCCGGCCCGTTGAGAGTCACCTTCCGTGCCCTTTCGCAAGATGAGTTGGAAGGATCTTTCCGTGTATGTGTCCCCGACCTTATGGGACCGGTGCAGATGATGATTACAGTTCCTAAGAAAAAACGCAGGCATGCTGTAGATAGAGTATTGATGCGCAGACGCATACGTGAAGCTTTCCGACTGCAGTGGCAACCTCTTCGAAAGATGATTCAGGAAGATCCGGATATACGTACACTCTCACTTGGCATCGTCTATATGCATACTGAAAATTCAGACATGGCAACCATCTCATCCGCTATCGGTTCTGCCCTCACAAAAATAAGAAAAAAGATTTATCCTCCCCTTGCTCAACCTAAAGAGGAAGAGATTTGTTAAAAAAGAGTAAATATGAACATTGCACAGATTCTTCTCACATCTGCGATCCGCTTCTACCAATATGCTATCTCTCCTCATACTCCGCCGAGTTGCCGCTTCACTCCTACTTGCAGCGAATATGGCATTGAAGCAATCAGAAAGCACGGAGCTCTGAAAGGAGGATGGCTGACAATAAAGCGTATTTGCCGTTGCCATCCTTGGGGAGGATCGGGATATGATCCTGTGCCATAAACTATAAATCTAACTTTTACCATGGATTTCACACCTATCGCCAGACATATTTTTGCTTCACGCGCCAAGCGGACTGAGAAATGGAGCGGGCTCGTGGAAGAGTTGCAGAGGAAGCAGCTCACGTGGCTTCTTAATCGTGCAGCCGACACTGAAATCGGTCGGAAATATGGATTCAGAGAAATATTGAATGCATCTGATCCTGTGGCTGCATATCAGGCAGCAGTGCCTACCGTAGCGTATGACGACATACGTCCGTATGCCATGCGGATGGTAGATGGCGAAAAAGATGTGCTATGGCCGGGAGTATGCAAGAGATTTGCGCAAAGCAGCGGCACAAGCGGAGGGAAATCAAAATTCGTACCTATCACCAACGACTGCCTTCGCAGGAATCACTATCCGGGCACATCAGACGTAGTGGCACATTATCTGAAGATGAACCCCAAAAGCCATTTGTTTTCAGGAAAAAGCTTGATATTGGGAGGGAGCTTCGCTAATGAGCTAAATCTAAAAAGTGATGTCAAGGTGGGCGACTTGAGTGCTACGCTTATCGACCGAATGCCAAAGCTTGCAGATATGGTGCGCGTGCCGGAAAAGCGGATAGCCCTTATGGAGGATTGGAGTGAAAAACTCCCTGCACTTGCAGAGGCTGCCTCAAAGTCAAACATAACCAATATTTCAGGAGTTCCTTCATGGTTCTTGACAGTAATAAAGAAAGTGTGCAAGATAAAAGGCGCAGATAAGATATCCGACGTATGGCCCAACCTTGAGGTATTTTTTCATGGAGGCATTGACTTCCGTCCTTACAGAAAAGAATATGAGGCTCTTACCGACCCTGGCAAGATGCACTTTATGGAGACTTATAATGCCAGTGAAGGATTCTTCGCGTTCCAAAATGATTTTTCAGATCATTCGATGCTCCTTATCCTTGACGGATGTGTGTTCTACGAGTTTGAACCTCTTGGAGGAGGCAACCCTATTCCAGCGTGGGAAGTTAAACCCGGAAAGACGTATGAGTTACTCATAACGAGCAGCAATGGCTTATGGCGCTACCATTTAGGGGATACTGTCACCGTGACGACCAATGATCCGGTAAAAATTAGAATAGCAGGACGTACCAGAAGTTTTATCAATGCTTTCGGGGAAGAAGTTATGGAAGATAATGCCAATCGCGCGATTGAGGCTGCATGTGAGGCCACAGGTGCTGGCATTGCAAACTACACTGCCGGACCCTACTATGCGCACAATAATCGTCGCGGACATCATCAATGGCTTATAGAATGGGATAAGGAGCCGGATTCTATGGATAAATTCCGCGAGGTGCTCGACAATAGTTTGCAGGAAGTCAATTCCGACTATCAGGCGAAAAGAGCTCATACCATCTTCCTTGATCCTCCGGAAATCATCACAGCTCGTCGCGGACTCTTCGATGATTGGCTCTCTCATGCCGGCAATCATAAGCTCGGAGGCCAACGTAAAGTGCCCCGCCTCAACAACAACCGCTCCCTCCTCGATGCCCTACTTGAAATCAATGCATAATGCAAAATGCATAATTCATAATCAAATCCGACTATGAATTATGCATTCAACTTTTTTGATAATTCAACTTCAATTATGCATTATGTCTTGCATAAGCTTGAACGTAGCTAATTATTCATTATGAATTATGCATTGCCTTCCGAGGCTGCAAACTCCATCAAATATGCCTTGATGAATTCGTCGATTTCGCCATCCATTACAGAATTTACGTCTGAAGTCTGATAGTTTGTGCGGTGGTCTTTCACGCGACGGTCGTCGAAAACGTAGCTTCGTATCTGTGAACCCCATTCTATTTTCTTTTTGCCGGCTTCTACTTTGGCTTGCTCCTCCAGACGATGGTTCATTTCCTTCTCGTAGAGGATCGAACGCAAGTGGCGTAGGGCATTTTCTTTATTTTTCGGCTGGTCGCGAGTCTCGGTGTTTTCTATGAGTATCTCCTCTTCTTCGCCTGTATAGGGGTCTTTATATTGATAGCGTAGACGAACACCTGATTCCACCTTGTTGACATTCTGACCTCCTGCACCCCCCGAACGGAAGGTATCCCATGAGATGCGCGCCTGCTCAACGTTGATTTCAATTGTATCGTCAACAAGAGGCGTTACGAAGACTGATGCGAATGATGTCATGCGCTTTCCCTGAGCATTATAGGGACTTACTCGCACAAGACGATGCACTCCATTCTCACTCTTCAGATATCCGTATGCATAATCGCCTTCAATATTGATAGTGACCGACTTGATTCCGGCATCATCACCTTCAAGAAGCTGGGCAATGGAAGTCTTATAGCCATGGCGCTCAGCATAGCGCAAGTAAAGACGCATCAGCATCTGTGCCCAGTCCTGACTTTCAGTGCCACCGGCACCGGAATTGATCTTAAGCACAACGCCGAGTTTGTCTTCTTCCCTACGAAGCATATTGCGAAGCTCCAGATTTTCTATATCTTTTGCTACTGTAGCATACTGCTCATCTACCTCCTCTTCAGTGACAAGACCCTCCTTCACGAAGTCGAAAGCAAGACGCAGTTCCTCCACCTGCTTTTCCAATGCCTCATAAGCATCAATCCAGAAATGCAGATCCTTAATCTTCTTCATCTGAGCCTCGGCTTTTGTGCGGTCTTCCCAAAAATCGGCAACATGTGTGCGGAGCTCTTCCTCCTCCACTTCGATTTTCTTGGAGTCAATATCGAGGTATCTTTTAAGTGCGGCGGTACGTTCTTCCGCCTCTTTCAATTGTTCTTGCGTTATCATTATTTTTATTTCCTTATTTCCTTATAACCCCATAACCTTCAACTTTTGCTCCCAAAAGTTAAGTTACTTTTTCCCTCTCGCAGTAGGACGTTTTTTCGGGGCTGCATCCTGCTGCTCTTTGAGTTTTAGCACATCTTCCAATGTCAAACTATGAGGATCTGTGCCTTTGGGGATCTTATAGTTTACTTTCTTCTTTGCGCCTTCCGGTAAGAATGTGAAGTAAGGACCGTAGCGACCATTGAGAATCTCTATCTCAGGATTCTCCGGAAACGACTTGATGAACTTGTTGGCTTCATCTGCCCTTTTCTTCTCAATAAGCTCGATAGCTTCTGCCTCTGTGATAGACAATGGAGACATATCCTTTGGTATGGACACAAACACAGAGTCATGACGGATATACGGGCCGAAACGACCTACAGCCGCCAAGATCTTCTTACCATCAAATGTGCCTACATCGCGTGGAAGTTCAAAAAGCTTGAGAGCCTCTTCAAGAGTGAGAGTCTGCACGCTTTGGTCAGGCTGCATGGAAGCGAAAAGTGGTTTGTCTTCATCTGTAGCCTCACCAATCTGTACGACCGGACCGAATCGTCCGATCTTCACATATACTGCCCGTCCGGTCTTTGGATCGACACCAAGTTGCCGTTCACCTACCTTATGCTCCATCTTGAGAGAATTGATCTTTTCAATCTCAGGATGGAAATCACCATAGAACTCCGACATCTCATTCTGCCAAGGAAGCTTTCCTTCTGCTATATCGTCGAATTTTTCCTCGATCTTAGCAGTGAAATTATAATCTAAAATATCAGGGAAATACTCGGTAAGGAAGTCATTGACCACCATTCCCGTATCAGTCGGGACGAGCTTTCCTTTCTCCGACCCTACCGACATAGTCTTAGTCTTCATCGAAATCTTACCCTTCTTAAGTGTGATTTCCTTAAAATCTTGAGGCGTCCCCTCTTTCTCGCCGCGTTTCACATATTCACGTTGCTGGATTGTGGAGATAGTCGGAGCATAGGTAGAAGGACGCCCAATACCGAGTTCTTCCATTTTTTTCACGAGAGAAGCCTCTGAATATCTCGGAGGAGCCTGTGTGAAGTCTTCTGTAGCGGTAATTTCCTTTGGTTGCAAATCCATGCCGACAGAAAGAGGGGGAAGTGAAGTATCCTTTCCTGTGCCTTGCTGATATACAGTCAAGAAGCCCGGGAAAACCACCACCTCTCCTTCAGCCTTGAACACGCCATGCGACGTGTCTTCAGTATTTTTAGTTGCAGAGGGAGTGATAGCTATATCTACTGTGGTTTTCTCTATCTCAGCATCTGCCATCTGTGAAGCCACAGCTCGACGCCAAATAAGGTCGTAAAGTTTCTGCTCCTTAGCATCTCCATCGATAGTGCGGTTGCTCACATATGTAGGGCGTATTGCCTCATGGGCTTCCTGAGCTCCCTTAGAATGTGTATGATAGTGACGAACTTTAAGATATTGCTCCCCTATGTCTTTTTTGATTGTATCAGAAATGTCGCGAAGAGCGAGCTCCGAAAGATTGGTGGAGTCGGTACGCATATATGTGATCTTTCCATCTTCATAAAGTTTCTGTGCTATCACCATTGTCTGATTCACAGAGAAACCAAGCCTTCTTGAAGCCTCCTGTTGAAGTGTGGATGTAGTGAATGGAGGATAGGGCTGACGTTTTCCTGGTCTTACATTGACCTCAGCAATCCTGAACGTGGCATTGCTACACTCGCTTAAGACATCCATCGCATCTTTCTCATCGGCACAACGGCGGGAAAGATCAGCCTTGAGCCCCGCTTCAGAACCGGGGATCTCAAAATGTCCTGAAATGCGATAGTAAGACTCCGGCATAAAAGCTGAAATCTCTTTTTCTCGCTCACATATAAGCCTAACGGCAACGCTCTGAACTCGTCCGGCAGAAAGGGATGGCTTGATCTTCTTCCAAAGCACCGGGCTCAGCTCGAAGCCTACTATTCTATCGAGCACTCGGCGAGCTTGCTGGGCATTGACTCTGTCGATGTCAATGTCGCGGGGATTTGCAATGGCATTGAGGATAGCTGGTTTCGTAATCTCGTGAAAGACAATCCTCTTTGTATTCGTTGGATTAAGTCCAAGCACTTCATATAGATGCCAGGCTATGGCCTCTCCTTCGCGGTCTTCATCGGAAGCAAGCCATACCATATCGGCTTTCTTTGCAGCTTCTTTAAGTTTCTTTACGGTGTCTTTCTTATCAGCCGGTATCTCATATTCCGGCTGGAAATTATTTTCAAAATCAATAGATATTCCTTTCTTCTTAAGGTCGCGGATATGTCCGTAGGAAGAGAGCACAGTGTACCCCTTACCAAGGAATTTTTCAATGGTTTTAGCTTTTGCAGGCGACTCTACTATTACGAGATTATTCATAATATTCTTATAATCAGGCTTTATCACGCCCAAATTCATATCATTGGCAGATATGCAGGGCTAATTCTTGCGCAAAATTAATACTTTTATTTCAGAAACACAATATTAAGGTGTATTGTTTTAGGAAAAAACAGATTCTTAATCGTTATATATGTGTAGGGTGGTCCCGTTTTCGTCGTTATCAACGTTTTCGTCGTTGTCTTCGCAAACCCCAAACGCTCTCAACACATAATTATGCATTATGAATTATGCATTATGAATTAAAATGACATGGCAAATAAACTTGTAGAAATGATTCGTCGTCAGGCGGAAAAATATGGCGACCGCGAAGCATACCGCTATTGCTGGCGAAAAGCAGGAGAATGGCTCCCCACAAGCTGGGAAGAGTTCCGCGTCCAGATCGATGTGGCTGCCCGCGCTCTCGCGCGTCTTGGTCTTAAGGAGAAAGATACTATAGCCGTCTGCTCCAACAACACACCTCAGATTCTCATCACTGAGTATGCCGGGTTCCGCAATCGGGCAGCTACCATCCCTCTATATTCAAGCAGCAGTCAATCGCAATACGACTTTATCGTCAACGACGGACAGCCGCGTATTCTTTTCGTAGGGGAAAAGCACCAATATCCGCTTGCCTACAATTATTGGAAACAGCATCCCGAGCAGATCGACAAGATTGTAGTGTTCAAGAAAGAGGGACTCGATCTCAATTCAGATGACACCGCTTCGATTTTCTGGGACGATTTTTTGAAGCTCGGTGTCGAGGCTGATGAAGACACACGTATACTCGTGGAGCAACGCACCGACCGAGGTCTCCCTGATGACATTGCTACCCTTATCTACACGTCAGGCACCACTGGCGAACCAAAAGGGGTATGCCTAAGTCATTCCAATTACGATGCAGCAATGGAAGCTCACCTGAAATTCTTGATCAATGTCACTGACAAGGACCTATCAATGGCATTTCTGCCTATGAGCCATATCCTTGAAAAAGCATGGTGCTTCTTCTGCCTGACAAAAGGCATCAGAATAGCAATCAATGAAGATCCGAGAATCATCCAGGATACTTTGCCTCAAGTGAAACCAAACCTCATGACCTGTGTGCCAAGATTCTGGGAGAAAGTCTATGCTGGCGTTAAGGAAAAAATCTCCAAGATGAGCAAGGTGCAGCAGATGATGGTAGGCCGTGCCATTCGAGTTGGATATCGCCGAAACCTGGGATTCCGCAGAGAAGGCAAACCCGTGCCATCATGGCTTGAAAAAGAATATCGGTTCTGGGACAAGCGAGTTTTCTCGAAAGTTAAGAAGACCATTGGTCTGCCGGATCCTAAAATGTTCCCTACAGCAGGCGCTCCTCTCAGCCCGCGAATCACTGAGTTCATGCAGTCGATTGGCATCAACGTGATTATCGGCTATGGACTGAGCGAGACTACAGCTACAGTCTCTGCTTTTCCATTCAAAGACTATGAAATCGGCACCGTCGGCAAACCCCTTCCCATGGTCAAGGTGAAAATCGACAAGGAGGGTGAGATTCTTGTGAAGGGACCGACAGTGACAGCCGGCTACTACAACAATCCGGATGCAAACGCCAAGGCTTTCACCGACGATGGATGGTTCCGCACAGGCGATGCCGGATACTTCACAGAAACAGGGGCTTTGGTGCTGACTGAACGCGTGAAAGACCTCTTCAAGACTTCCAATGGCAAATACATCGCTCCGCAGCTTCTCGAAAGCCGTCTGGCAGAAAACAAATATATTGATGAATTGGCAGTAATTGGCGACGAGCGCAAGTATGTCACAGCACTTGTGGTGCCAAACATGGAGCAAATTACAGCATGGGCAAAATCAAAAGGGATCGATACTGAAGATAAAGCCCTCTTCCTCAAGAATCCGGAGCTGATTGAAATGATGATGGGAGAGATCGACGAGCTCCAGAAAGACCTCGCCTCATACGAACAGATAAAGAAGATCACTCTGCTCCCCCGGCATTTCTCTATGGCAGATGGAGAAGTGACCAATACTATGAAGGTGCGACGCCCCATAGTGGCAAAGCGATATGCGAAAGAAATTGAGGAAATGTATGATGGGCCAAAGGATGATGAGACTCCTTTGATTCCGGATGATAGTGAAGAGCAATGAACTGTCGATTAAGCAGACATACGGTAAGCGGAGATGCAACTATTCGGGAGACTCTGACTGCTCTGAATGAACTTAGCGGCGACTCCATGACTCTCTTTGCTATAGATAGCAAGGGGAAGCTTATCGGGAGCGTTACAGATGGCGATATCAGGAGGGCTCTTATCGCAGGACACACTACTGAAGACAAGGCTAGCGATATCGCATTCAAAAAGTTCATATCCCTGACGTCAGAAGCTTCTCCCGAAGAAAGATATAAGACAGTTGCTCGCGCAAGGGAAAGGCTTATCAATTTGCTGCCAGTGACAACCGATGGCATTCTGACCGACATACTCGACCTTCGGAAAATGAAATCAGCTATTCCGGCTGATGCCGTGCTTATGGCTGGCGGACGTGGCGAACGCCTACGTCCGCTGACCCTCGACACCCCGAAACCTCTGCTTAAAGTCGGGGGCAAACCCATCATAGATTATAATGTTGAGTCGCTCCGGCATTATGGAGTCAACGATATATATGTCACAGTCAACTATCTGAAGGATCAAATAATCGATCATTTCGCCGATCCCAAATGGCAAGGGAAAGTGCATTGCATTGAAGAGCCTTGCCGCCTTGGGACAATGGGAAGCATAGCTCTTATCGACACTCTGAGCCAACACTACGTGATAGTGATGAATTCCGATCTTCTCACCAACATTGATTTTGAAAAACTCTGGAGACACCATGTAGATTCAGGAGCAGTGTTGACCATGGCGACTATCCCATATACTGTCTCAGTGCCATTTGCCATTATCAAGACAGAAGGAGACCGAGTCACAGGACTTGAAGAGAAACCTACATTCAACCATTTTGCCAATGCAGGCGTATATATAATAGACCGCAATGTTTTGAGCGATATAAAGCGTGGCGAATACCTCGACGCTCCCGACTTTGTGGAGTCATTGATTGCGAAAGGACTAAAAGTGTCTCATTTCGTCATAGAAGGCACTTGGATCGACATCGGTTCCCCCGACGACTTCCGATATGCCAATGAAGTCACTTCCCGCCATTTCTGACCAATGACACAGTGTAGTTAGCGCACTCCGTGCGCGTCAAAGCGCGTCTCAGATAGCTAATTATGCCTTATAAATTATTAATAATGAATGAAGAATTATTGACTCAAAGAATTCTAAATTCTAAATTCTAAATTAAAAAAAAATGGCTGAATCGAATTTTATAGATTATGTTAAGATACTTTGCCGATCAGGCAAAGGAGGCGCCGGAAGCAGGCATTATCATCGTGCTAAGTATATTCCCAAAGGTGGTCCCGACGGCGGCGACGGCGGACGCGGCGGACACATCATACTTCGTGGCAACCGCCACAAATGGACTCTTCTCGACCTCCGCTATCAGCGTCATATCTTCGCCACTGACGGACAGAGCGGCGGAGAAAACCGATCAACTGGCAAAGACGGGGAAGACCGCATCATCGAAGTGCCGGTAGGAACCACCGTATTTGATGCAGACACTGGCGAATACCTCTGCGAGATCACTCGCGACGGCGAGGAAATCAAGCTTCTTCGTGGCGGAAAGGGTGGTCGAGGCAATGTGCACTTCGCCACTTCCACCAATCGTGCGCCGCGATACGCACAGCCGGGACAACCAGCCATCGAAAAAGCAGTGGTTCTCGAGTTGAAGTTGCTCGGAGACGTAGGTCTTGTAGGATTTCCGAATGCAGGTAAGTCTACTCTCCTATCTGCGATATCAGCTGCAAAGCCAAAAATAGCCGATTATCCTTTCACAACGATGGAGCCAAGTCTCGGTATCGTCAGCTACCGCAATGGGCAGAGCTTCGTGATGGCAGACATCCCCGGTATCATTGAAGGAGCGAGCGAAGGCAAAGGTCTCGGACTTCGTTTCCTCCGTCATATCGAACGCAATGCAGTTCTGCTCTTCATGATTCCGGCTGACTCCACAGACATTAAGAAAGACTATGAGATCCTTCTCAATGAGCTCCGCCAATTCAACCCTGAACTGATGGACAAGAGCCGTGTGCTCGCAATCTCCAAGAGCGATATGCTTGATGAAGAGATGATGGAGGAAATGAAGAAAGAACTTCCGGAAGGAATACCCACCGTCTTCATATCTGCTGTGACAGGTTTCGGACTCACAGAGCTTAAGGATCTTCTCTGGCGTGAGATCAACTCAGAAGACAACCTTGCCAAGTCGACCATCACACATCGCGATCTCGACCGACACCATCGCGTAGCGGAAGAAGACAAATTCATATTCCATCAGGATGATGAAGAGGAAGAGGACTGGATACCCGAAACCGATGAAGAATGGGAAGACGAATTCTGGGACGAAGAGCAATCCGTCAACGACGAAGACGCCACATGGCGAGGAGCCAAGAAAGGCACCGGTAAATGATAAAGTAGTTAGCGCACTCCGTGCGCGTCGACGCGCGTGTGGGGTAACATTTTCGAAAGCTCCGACTATAGCGGAGCGACGCATAAATTATGAGACCATTGTTGCAATTAGATATAGAAGGGATTCTCAAAAAGAGAATCCCTTCGCATAAGCAGAAATTCATACCCCGTTTCCTCTATGGAGCACTCGGCCGCCTCATCCATCAGGATGAGCTAAACGAGATGCTACGTGTAGGATATCCCGAAGAAGGGAGCAAGTTTTCTCAAAGAGTTCTTAAATATCTAAACATCGACGTTGAGATAGAAGGCGCCGAAAATCTTCCGACATCTGACCGGCGTGTGGTCTTCGCGTCAAACCATCCTCTTGGAGGACTCGATGGGATCGCTCTTATCGCAGTTTTAGGTCAACACTATGGGGATGAGAATATCAGTTTTCTGGTCAACGACTTGCTTATGAATGTTGAGCCGCTAAGCAATGTATTTCTTCCGATCAACAAATATGGAAGTCAAGCTCGGGCAGCCGCTGAGGCGATTAACTCAGCCTATGCTTCCGATCGTCAGATTGTGATTTTCCCGGCAGGTCTGGTATCGAGGCTTCATCCCGGAGGAGAAGTTCACGACCTCAAATGGCAGAAGGCATTTGCGCAGAAGGCAATCGAGAATGACCGCGACATTGTTCCTGTATGATTATTTGAGGTGAATCTAAATTGTTTCTAAAGGGTCGCAAAATGGAGTAAGAAAGACGTTAACAAAGTGA
>CAMWLX010000026.1 GCA_947175225.1 uncultured Porphyromonadaceae bacterium | reverse complement strand
TTTCAATAGAACTTGGCTATTATGTGGTCGGAAGCAGAATGAGTTGGAAATCATTTGGAGATTAAGAGATAATTCATTAAATTTGCAGAAAAGTTGTGAATTATGTATTACGAGGATAGATACCCTATAGGCCAGCAGAACTTCAAGATCCTTCGCGAGGAAAATGCTTTCTACGTAGACAAGACGGCTTTCATAGAGAAGATGGTCAGGAGCAAAAGTAAATATTATTTTCTGGCGCGTCCCCGACGCTTCGGAAAAAGCCTCTTTCTGTCTACCCTTGAATACTTTTTTAAGGGTGAAAGATATCTTTTCAAAGGGCTTCATATAGACTCAATAGACTATGATTGGGCTGAATATCCCGTGCTTCGCCTTGACCTTAACACTGATAAATATGCTGAACCGGGGATTCTTGATGGAGTTGTCGACAGGCTGTTCAGAAAGTGGGAGGAAAAATACGAAGTGGATGTGAAAGACAGCGATATTTCACAACGATTTGCTACAATAATAGAGGCGGCTCATAAGAAGACCGGCAAACAAGTTGTAATCCTTGTTGATGAATACGATAAACCACTCGTCGGTAATCTCAACAAGGAAGATAACTTTGAGCATTATCGGGCAAAGTTGGCATCGATCTATTCGAACTTCAAGAGTTCTTCGGAGCATATAAAACTCGTTTTCCTTACAGGAGTGAGCCGTTTCAGTAAACTAAGTGTTTTTTCAGATCTCAACAACCTTAATGATATCTCCTTTGATAATAAATATGCCGACATTTGCGGTATTACGGAGAAGGAACTCATTGATAATTTTAGAGAGGGTATAGAAAGTCTTGCAGCAAAAAAGAACATATCTTTCGAAGATGCGTGTGGACTGCTTAAGACCAATTACGACGGTTATCGTTTTGCTGAAGAAGGAAGTGACATATACAACCCTTGGTCGGTATTGAATTGTCTGTCAAAAAGTATGATAGCCAATTATTGGAGCATGACCGGAGGAGCTTCTGTGATAGCGGAATGTCTACATAATATTGATGCAGATCTGGAAGATGTTTTGAATACCCAATGTGATCTGCTGTCGCTTGTCGGTCTTGACCTTAAGAATGCCGATCCGTTGGCTCTGCTTTATCAGACGGGGTATCTGACAATAAAGGATTACGATAGCCATACCGATATTGTTACGCTTGGAATTCCAAATAATGAGGTCAGGGATGACCTTTCAAGAGTGCTCTTGCCTTTATATGTAAAGATAAAACGAGGCACAGTTGAGGGAAAAATACGCGATTTGATCTCAAGCATGAATATGGGTAAGCCGGATAAGTTCATGAAGACACTGGAGGCCTTTTTTGCCGGTATCTCATACGAGATGAAGATGGAAAATGAGAATAATTTCCAGAATGCCGTATATGTGTTGCTGACATTGATCGGAGCTAATGCCAAAGTCGAGGAACGCACTTCTGAAGGTCGGATGGATTTGACGATAGAGACTCGGAATTTCATCTATATCATCGAGCTTAAATTTGACGGAACTGCCCGACAGGCTCTCGACCAAATTAACGAAAGACGTTACGCAAGGAAATTCCATACTGACGGGAGACATATCTTCAAGATAGGTGCGTCATTTTCCTCCAAGACTCGTACGATTGAGGATTTCCTTATTGAAGAAGATGCAAAAGAATAAGAAGAGATACTTATACTTACTTTGAGGAGATGCTGAAATGGCGTACTCTTTTATAAAAAATCAAGCATCCCGTGGGTGGGATGCTTGTTTTTTTATATTGGTGCAGGCTGGGTTTGCTTTAGATTGTGCGGAGCCAAGGTCTGCTTTCTATGGTTAGAGGGTCTTGAGGGCGGCTGTTACGTTCTTTTCGATGCGGTCAGAGAGATTGTCGCAAGGCTGCTTGTCGAATTTGAGTCCTGTGATGTGTTCGTAGAGCTCGATGTAGCGGTCGCTTACTTCTTCACAATATGCATCTGTCATTTCTGGCACTTGCTGTCCTTCCTTGCCCATGAAACCGTTGGCGATTAGCCACTGACGTACGAATTCCTTGCTGAGCTGTTTCTGAGGAAGTCCTTTCTCGAAGAGTTCTTCGTAGGTGTCAGCGTAGAAGTAGCGGCTTGAGTCGGGGGTGTGGATCTCGTCGATGAGAATCACTTTGCCGTCGAGAAGACCGAATTCATATTTTGTGTCGACGAGGATTAGTCCACGTTCCGCTGCCATCTGAGTGCCACGCTCGAAGATGGCGAGGGCATACTTCTCTACCTGTTCAAGAACGTCTGCGCTCACGAGTCCCTGCGCGATAATTTCATCGTGTGAGATATTCAGGTCATGGCCTTCATCTGCCTTGGTGGTAGGAGTGAGGATGGGGTGGGGGAGCTTTTGGTTTTCCTTAAGTCCATCGGGAAGAGCAACTCCGCAGATCTCACGTGCACCGGCGGCATAGTCGCGCCATGCGCTGCCTGCGAGATAACCGCGGACGATCATCTCGATTTTGAGTGGCTGGCACTTAAGACCGATTGTGACCATGGGATCAGGAACGGTGACAAGCCAGTTGGGGACGATGTCTTCTGTAGCTTTGAGGAAGTGAGCTGCAATCTGGTTGAGTACCTGACCTTTGAAGGGTATTCCTTTTGGGAGTATAACGTCGAATGCAGAGATACGGTCGGTAGCGACCATTACGAGATATTTGTTGTCGATGTCATATACATCGCGGACTTTGCCGTGATATACTGATTCCTGACCTTTGAAGTTGAAATCGGTGTTTGTTAGGGTTTGCATATTGATTTAGTTGTCAGTGTTTTTAGTTGTCGGTTATCAGAGTTTTTGACTTATCATGATGTAGCATGATTTGTCTTGATTTATCAGGATTTATCATGATGTATCATGGAGCATCATGAATAATTCTAAATTCTAAATTCTAAATTCTAAATTCTAAATTCTAAATTCTCAATTCTCAATTATTACGGATTGAGAATTCGCAGCCGCAGTAGGTCTGGTTGTAGAAGTTCATTTCTTTGATGATGGCTACCCGGCGCTCGGAGAGTCCCCCTTTTCGCCAGTTTTGTGCCCAGAAGGTGACTTCTGGGATGTCGTCACATGCTTCAAGTCCGGCTTCTTCTATCTGTTCGAGGCTTTTCCAACGGCTGGAGGCGAGGGTGGTGGTTATTACGTGATAGCCATGGTCGCGAGCGTACTGGGCAGTCTTGCGAAGTCGCATCTTGAAGCATTGCAGACATCGTCCTCCTCTTTCCGGCTCGTTTTCGAGACCCTTGACACAGCCAAGCCATCCTTCATGGTCGTAGTCGGCATCGACTATTTCCAGTCCGAGTGATTCGGCGTAGCGTGTACATTCATCTTTGCGCTTGAGGTATTCCTCGAGGGGATAGATGTTGGGGTTACAGTAGAAGATGGTCGGCTTAATGCCATGTTGAAGCATGCACTCCACAATCGCTGAAGAACAGGGGGCACAACAGGTGTGCAATAGGACATTGCTTTCACCGTTTGGAACTTCTATCTTGAACTTCTTCTTCAATGAAAAATAATTCTAAATTCAAAATTCTAAATTCAAAATTATGATTTACATTGCAAAGGCGTTGAAGCCCCCGTCGACTACCGCTACTGTGCCCGTCACGAAGGTGGAAGCGTCGGAGATCAGGTATTGGATTGTGCCGCAGAGTTCTTCCGGTTTGCCGAAGCGCTTGAAGGGGGTCTGACGGATTACGTCTGCACCGCGTTCGGTCAGTGATCCATCAGGATTTGTGAGAAGGGCTCGGTTCTGGTTGGTCAGGAAGAAACCTGGTGCAATGGCGTTGACGCGGATAGCCGGTGTGAATTTGGTAGCCACTTCGTTTGCGAGGAATGCGGTGAAGTTGCTGATACCGGCCTTTGCAGCGGCATAGCCACATACGCGGGTCATCGGGCGGAAGGCTGCCATAGATGAGAAGTTAACGATGGCGCCTTTGCCAGCCTCTACCATTGGCTTAAGGAATACTTGAGTTGGGATCACAGTGCCGGTAAGGTTAAGACCAAGAACGCGTTCAAATTCCTGCACCTTTAGATCGAAGAAGTTGCCGGTAGGAGCGATGGTTGCACCCGGCATATTGCCGCCTGCTGCATTAAGAAGAGCGTCAACTTTCCCATACTTAGCAAGGATTTCAGCGCAATTTTCCTCTACTTTCGCAGTGTCCATCACGTCGGTAGTCAAGAAGATTGCTTCTCCACCTTTTGCCGTGATTTCTGCCACTATCTTGTCGCCTTCTTCTGTGCGGCGTCCCATTAGCACTACTTTGGCTCCCTCAAGAGCAAGATATTCGCCGATGCATGCACCGAGCACTCCTGTGCCGCCGGTGATGACTACGACTTTGTCTTTTACTGAAAACAGTTCGTTCATGTTTGATTGGATTATATATGTTTTGAATACAAAATTAGCAAAAAATGGAGGAATTTGCAAAAATATCTATTGTTTTTGGAAATTAGTTTGTAAATAAAATTTTAATTTTGTATCTTTGTAGTTTCAATATGAGGGGATAATTGGGAAGAAAGGGACAAATAGGCCAAATAAGTAGGCTTATTTAGAGAAAATAGAAATAAAAACATTAAATAGATTCTACAATTCTACAGGATTATGAGTGACAGAGTTTTTATATTTGATACGACGCTTCGCGATGGCGAGCAAGTGCCGGGATGCCGGCTGAATACGCAAGAGAAAGTTGAAGTCGCTAAAAAATTGGAGGGTTTAGGGGTAGATGTCATAGAGGCCGGTTTCCCGGTTTCAAGTCCCGGTGATTTCACTTCAGTAGTGGAAATCTCAAAGGCAGTCACATGGCCTACAATTTGTGCCCTTACCAGAGCAGTTGAAACTGACATAAAGATAGCCGCAGAGGCTCTCCGATATGCAAAACGTCCGAGAATACATACCGGCATCGGAACTTCGCCTTATCACATCAAATACAAATTCAACTCTACTCCGGAAGAGATACTTGAGCGTGCTATAGGATGCGTAAAGTATGCGAAGAAGTTTGTTGAGGATGTTCAGTTCTATGCTGAGGATGCCGGACGCACAGACAATGAGTATCTTGCTCGTGTGGTAGAAGCTGTCATTAAGGCCGGTGCAACAGTCGTCAATATCCCTGACACAACTGGCTATTGCCTACCAAGCGAATTTGGAGAGAAGATCAAGTATCTCATGGAGCATGTAGATGGCATACACAATGTGACCATCGCCACACACTGCCATAATGATCTTGGCATGGCTACTGCAAATACACTTTCCGGCCTTATGAATGGTGCCCGTCAGGCTGAAGTCACTATAAATGGCATCGGAGAGCGTGCCGGCAACACATCTCTTGAGGAAGTGGTAATGATCCTCAAATCTCATGCCGAGCTCAACCTTGACACAAATATCAATTCCAAGAAGATAGCTTCCGTAAGCCGTATGGTTTCGAGCATGATGAATATGCCGATCCAGCCTAATAAAGCAATCGTAGGGCGCAACGCTTTTGCACATTCTTCAGGTATCCACCAGGATGGAGTGCTCAAGAATCGCGAAAGCTATGAGATCATCGACCCGAAGGATGTCGGCATCGATGAAAATGCAATCGTGCTTACTGCAAGAAGCGGCCGAGCTGCTCTCAAGCATCGTCTGGAATCTCTCGGCGTGAATATGGAAAAAGAGGCTCTTGACAAGTGCTATGAGGAATTCCTGAAACTTGCCGACAAGAAGCGTGAGGTGGTAGATGAAGATGTATTGATGCTTGCAGGCGAACACCGATCAGCTCGCAACCGCATTAAACTCGACTATCTGCAAGTGTCGAGCGGCGTTGGAATTCGTCCTGTGGCAAGTGTAGGGCTTGACATATCAGGAGAGAAATTTGAGGCTTGTGCTACGGGTAATGGTCCGGTGGATGCCGCTATCACGGCTATCAAGAAGATCATTAGCCGGAAGATGCTCATCAAGGATTTCCTTATCCAGGCATTCGACAAGGGAAGCAACGATGTAGGCAAGGTGCATATGACTGTGGAGTGCGATGGAGTCAACCATAATGGCTTTGCTGCGAATAGCGATATCATTGCAGCATCGGCAGAGGCATTCTTGGATGCTGTCAATAAAGCGACCACAACGATTAACAATTGATTATCCATGAGTACCCATGAGTACCCATGGGAAGCCATAGGAAATCATGGGCATTCTTGGATTCATTAGAAATCATGATAAAAAATAAGATATGAAGCTGAAGATTGCGGTGTTGCCCGGCGATGGGATCGGGCCCGAAATATCACGTGTGGGCGTGGATGTGATGAAAGCTGTGGCTGAATGGTTTGGCCATGAGTTTGAATTTGATTATGGATTGGCCGGGGCGGCTGCCATCAGAGCCACAGGCAATCCTTTCCCGGAAGAGACCCTCAAGCTTTGCAAAGATTCTGACGCGGTCTTATTCTCTGCTGTAGGAGACCCGGAATATGACAACAATCCTGAGGCAAAAGTGCGTCCGGAGCAAGGTCTGCTTGCTATGCGCAAGCAACTCGGGCTCTTTGCCAATATACGTCCTATCCAGACCTTCCCCGGGCTTGAGGATAAGTCGCCGTTGAAGA
Source organism: uncultured Porphyromonadaceae bacterium (assembly GCA_947175225.1). Lineage (GTDB taxonomy): Bacteria > Bacteroidota > Bacteroidia > Bacteroidales > Muribaculaceae > Lepagella. The sequence continues at coordinate 11,349 of CAMWLX010000026.1, read as the reverse complement.
AAGAATTGGTGGAAGGATCCGATTTCGTATGTGTCCGCGAACTCACCGGAGGTATGTATTTCGGTGAAAAGTTCGAGTCAGAAGAAAAGGCATACGACACAAATCTATATACGAAGCCGGAGATTGAGCGCATCTTGAAAGTAGCTTATGAACTCGCCTCAAGACGCAATAAGCATTTGACTGTTGTCGATAAGGCTAATGTGCTTGCGTCGAGCCGCCTTTGGCGCAAGGTAGCTCAAGATATGGAGAAGGAATGGCCTGAAGTGAAGACCGACTATATGTTTGTCGACAATGCTGCCATGAAGTTGATTCAGGAACCACGATTCTTTGATGTAATAGTGACTGAGAATACATTTGGCGATATCCTTACTGATGAGGCAAGCGTAATCAGCGGCTCAATGGGATTGCTTCCTTCTTCATCTATAGGAGAAAGCACACCGGTGTTTGAACCCATCCATGGCTCATGGCCTCAGGCCGCCGGGCTTGACATAGCCAATCCACTTGCACAGGTGCTTTCAGTAGCTATGCTTCTTGAGCATTTCGGTTTGGCTGAAGAAGGCAAGGCAGTGAGAGATGTAGTCGACGCTTCTATAAAAGAGGGGATAGTGACTCCTGATCTTGGAGAAGGATGGAAATCCGAATATGGCACTCAGGCAGTAGGCAAATGGCTTACCGAGCATATTGCTTCTGTCGGAGCCTAATGTAGAGTATCATATAAATAATAAGAAGAATTGCCAGGGCAGACGCTACGATAGTAAGTGTCTGCTCTATTTTTATATGTTCTCGGTTGGTGATGTGCTTGACAGGCTGTGACGATTCTTTATATAGCAAAGGTGCATTTATGATGCTGTCGCGGAGCATGATTTCTCTTCTCATTGTGATTTTCCTAAGACTATCGATCTCGTTAGAATAATCAATAAACTGCTCCATTGCTTCGACATATGTATTCTGATCGTTGGCGGCTTTAGCAGCCTCTATAAGCATGGAGTTGTATTTTTGCTTTTGATAGGCAGACATATCATTATTCTTCAGCAAGCCTATCATAGCAGGGATGGCCCGATCATAGTCTTTTGTAGCCATATAGTAGAAAGCAAAGGCTTGTCCCTCCTTATCCATAGTGCTCTTTACATCAGGGTTTCTTTCATAGAGAGCCTGAATGCTATCGTGGATGGTCTGTATTTCTTCACTTGACAGGGCCTGATAGTTGCCCATCATGCGACGATAGCTTATGAATTTGTTAGTGTCGTAGTTTCGGAACTTACGATTTTTCTTGATATACATCTGCTGAAGCTGGTCGATCATCTCAAGAAGCTTCTTATCATAGGCAATAGCTTTTTTAGGGTCACCATTCATTCTTGAATGGACCATCGCAGCAGTGGTGTAATATTGATTTTTTAGAGGGTAGTCGCTTTGTGGAAGTTCTTCAATCAACTGCCCATAAGTGTCGAGGCATTCTTTGAATAGCACACCGTCGGCATCCACCCCGAGATACTGTATGATCTGGTAGAGCAGAGAAAGCTTATCGTAGATGTCTTTCCCTTCGAGATTGTGCGACTTGGTGATGCTGTCGAGAAGCAATTGTTGGAGTTGAGTATCTTTGGGATTTCTGCTTTTCCTATTTATTTGCTGATTGATTATAAATGTCTTGGTAGCAGCTTTGGATTCTTCGTTTGTAATTTTATCAGTCAAAGTGAGCAAATATTCCACTACAGTATCATTGTTAGCATAGAAGGAGCCAAGATTCCTTAGCATATCGAGCTGCGCATTGACATTTTCGGCTCGTCCGGCTGTATAGTAAATATCCCATGCCGTTTTCATCTGCCCTCTTCTGTCGGTAAGGTCGAAGATGTAGTATAAAATTCTAAGGCTGTCGCGTGCTGAAGTAGTGGTCTTCAGTTGTGCGGAGTATTTTTCAATAAGTTCTTGTTTGCCAGGCTTAATATCAGCTGAGACTGAAAAGATACCTGTCAGGACTAATAGTATGGTAATGAGAAGATTTATATTTTTCATCAGTATGGTCAGTTTTGGAAAAGCAAAGTTAGTCACTTTTAAGAATAGTCGCAATAGAAATATATTAAAGTTTTATTGCAGATTTGTTAAATTGAAGTGTCAGGTATCAGTTTCAAGGAGGATAGCATTAAGTGCCTCTCCGAGGCCACATGATTATGAAAGAGAAAACCCCGGGCTTTGAAGTGCACCCCAAAAGTTAGACACAAAACTTTTTGGGGTCACTCCACCTTAGCCCGGAGTCATTTTAGGATTTATTCAGTGCGGAGGGATATTGTCTTGGTGGGGAGGGCGTTGGCTTTAACTGTGAGGGTGACAGGACCGGCGTCGCGGGTGCTTCGCAGTATGACTGTTGCGGTGCCGTTGTGAAGGCTACGGGTGTTGCCGGTCATCAGTTCGTCGCTGCTTAGGTTGCCATTGATGACTCCTGCAATTTCTGCGGGTCCGGAGACTTCGAATATCAGCTTATTGGCTGCTCCCTTGTCGGTGAGTCCCTTGCTATCTACAGCTGTTATCTTGACGTGCTGAAGATCGATGCCGTCAGCTTTCCAGTTGCTGTTGTCGGGAGTCGCATTGAGTCTTTTGGCTTCCCCATGCGTAGAGAGATTGTGTCGAGCCACCTCTTTCCCGTTAATATAAGCAATCGCTTCTACTTTCCCTTTTGCATAGGGTACATTCTCCCAGAGTATCCTGTTGCGAGCCTTGGGGTTGTCTTTTTCATTGCTCTTTCTTCCGATGCTCTTGCCGTTGACTTTCAGTTCTACTTCATCAGCATTGGTATATGTATAGAGTTTTACATTTGATCCCGGATTGAAGTTCCAACTGTCGGTAAACTTACGGCCTCCCATCGTCACGCCATTCCATTGGGTAGTCTCAGAAGTCTCGAAAGGAGCAATATAGACAAGTGGCTCTTCCGGCTTGAAGAATGATTTTAGGAAATATGCCATTGGCTTAGGATCAAGAGAAATGTCGAAAACGCCTTGAGTCCAACCTTTCTCCGGCCATCCTTGTGACTCACCAAGGTAATCGATCATACCCCAATAAGCAAGCCCAATCACTTTGTCAAGGTCCATTTCGAAGAAGTTGGGACCCATATTGCTTGTGTTTGCCTCACTCTGATAGAATATCATCCAAGGGTAGCGCTTAGAATCGCCGGGGAAATACATATAGCGGTAATTGTAAGCGGCGATGTCGGTATGCTCCACGAGAGGAGCAGGAAGGGAGTCAGTGTGCTCATTGCGTCCACGAGGATGCATTGCCACTGTCACAAGGCGAGTGCTGTCGTATCTTTGAAGAAGTTCCTTTTGGAGTTTAAAAGGAGTTATTCCCCAGTCATTATAGGGGAGATCAGGGATAAGCTGCAGTTCATTGCCAAGGCTCCAGAACACTACGCTCGGGTGGTTGCGGTCTCTTTTCACCCATTCCGGCACATCTTGCTGCCAACGAGCCTCCCACGGAGTGCGCCCGCCTGAATATTGCTGAGTCCATTTGTCGTAGAGTTCATCCACTACGAGAATACCGTATTCGTCACACAGATCGAGGAAAGACTCGCTATATGGGTTGTGGGATGAGCGGATATGATTAAAGCCAAAATCCTTCAGCATCTTGATACGCTTTTCCATTGCAGCAGGATAAGCAGCCGCTCCGAGTGCCCCAAGAGTGTGATGATTGGCTATGCCTTTGAGCAGAACCTTCTTGCCGTTGAGTTTCATGCCGAATTCAGGAGAAAATTCCACTTCACGGATGCCGAAACGTTCAGTAGCAGTGTCAGCAATGCTGCCATCAGGACGATAGAGAGTCGCTTTCAATGTATAGAGATAAGGATTATCCGTATCCCAAAGAGTGACATCTGTCAGCGTGATGCTATCGAGAGGAAACTCCCTTACGTGTTGGCGCGGATGGCTCCAATGTTTTTGAACTTTGGAGTAGACAGTATTTCCATCTTTATCAAGAATATCAATGCCCACAGTGATGCTGTCGGTCTTGATGAATGTGGCAAGTTCTCCTCCTACGAGAATAGTTGATCTGTCTTCCTTGGCCTCGGGAGTAGTGATGTAAAGAGAATTGCGGGTAAAATACTGCTTCGGATCTCCAACTTTTATGTTAACGTCGCGGTAGAGACCACCACCTGTATACCATCGGGAGTTTTCAGGCTTCCCTGTGTCTGCTTTCACAGCAATTACATTAGGCTCTCCATATTTAAGTTTCTTGGAAATGTCTGATTCAAAGCCGAGATAGCCGTAGTCGGTGCCACCGATACGCTCTCCATTGAGATAAACATCGCCGACAAGCATAATCCCTTCGAAGTCGAGCAGCACACGCTGCCCTTTCCATGAAGGATCAGGAGTGAAAGTCTTGCGATACCATCCTTCACCCATCTCCTTGAAGCCACGGGAGCTGAGTTTGCTTGCAATGTTTGCCATCAGATTAGACTTGTCGCCCGTATCGCCTTCTTCGGGGGCAACCCAAGGCTGGCTTATCTGGAAATCGTGGGGAAGATTGACAGTCTGCCATCCTGATTCGTCATATTGGATAGCCTCTGCTCCCGGATTGCTGCCAGGCATGAATTTCCAGTCGAAATTGAAGTTTATGGTCTCTTGGGCCATGGCACCCAAAGACAAGCAGGCAATGCATCCAAAAGAGATAATATTTCTTCTGATCATTATTCGGTGTATTTAAGAGATTTGATGTATTTTGACCAGTCGGCGTAGTTGGTGAATCCGTTTTTCTCGCGGTCGCCGCAGGCTATGACGCGATAGCGGATCACGCCGTCGCTGGTAGGGCGAACTTTTACGAGATAATTAAGATCGGATTCTTCAGTAGACACTACATTCTCAGGCTCAACGATAATGCCGAGCCCGACTTGCTCTACAACTTCAGGGTGATTCTTGTCAGGGATATTGCTACCCCAAGAAGCGGCACGCCCATCGGCGTTTATGAATCCTTGGTTGTCAGTCTCCAATTTTTGAATACCGGTTGCAAATACTTCATCGGGCAAGTAGCCGTCAAGTTTTATCTCAACGAAAAGGTCGCGGCTATTGGGAAGCACGGTATAGGTCTGAGTCATCTGGATCGGATGACCGTTGTAGATCCAATCTTTGTCAATGACTTGGATGGTGTGGTCGTCGATTACTTTCTGGGTGCGTGATGCCACAGTATCAATAGTGACGGGATTTCCGTTCTGCAAACCTCTGAAAGATCCGGCAGCTATTGACTTTCCAGCCCAAAGCACATCTATTCCGTAGCCTTCTTTCAGTTGATCTGGAGTGGTGTAGAATCCCGTTACGTCCAGCTCGAGTTGAGGGGTCTGCTTTACATAGAGGTCAAGGCTTTGGCGATTATCCATATATACGCGGTAGGCAACCCAAGGATTTTCTATCACGGCACCATGACCGTAGATAGCATCATACATGTAGCGGGTGTTGGCATCTCCCGGGAATGTGATGCTTTCGATGCGGGGATGTGTCTTTTTTTCATCGCGGAGTTTGATGTAGGCATCTGTCTGAGCAAAAGACGACATTGAGATGCCTAATAGGAGGGAGGATGATAATAGGATTTTATTCATGATTCTATTAATTAAACTTCCGCTGAGCGAAAGTTTAGGGTTATGTGGTTAAGTGGTTAATGGCGGATTTCGATGGCTTTGCCGTCTTTGTCGAGGCTGAAGATGGGCATTGTGGCTTCGGGATCGATATCATAGTAGTGGACTGCGCTGTCGTTGACATAGGGATGGTTGTCTTTCAGCATACGGTAGATTTCTGCACCAGCCCAGATAGTTGGTCCATAGCCGTGGGCAGCTTTTACACTGACCGGGCGATAGGCATAATAGGCAGGATCAAAGCCCATTCCGGTGCCAACACATACACCTTCCACTTCACCCTTAGGATTTATCTTTGTTGACACGGCTTCCCAAGCCAACTGAGCTACCGGGCCATAAGTAGTAGCCTCAAGCCATCCTTCATTGACCCCATGGGCGAGAGCATATGCGAAGATTGCCGTAGCAGAGGTTTCCTCGTAAGTCTCGGGACGGTCGAGAAGTTGATGCCAGAAACCGTCGATACCTTGGAGTTCTGCAAGTCCGGCAGCGTGCTTGCGGTAGATGTCGAGTATTTCTGCACGCTTGGGATGATTCTCTGGAAGGTAGTCGAGAAGCTGGCAGAGGGTAAGAATAGCCCAACCGTTGGCACGTCCCCAAGCCATTGATGGTTGATGCTCAGCATCTTCAAGATAACCATGGCGGAAGATATTCTTCTCAGGAATCCACATACGCTTGAAAAATCCGGTGGCTATTCTTGCAGCTTCATCGAGCTGCTCAGGATGATCCTTGTATTGGCTACGGACTGCCATAGATGGTAGAGCCATAAACATATCGTCGAGCCATATAGCGTTATAGTGTGGGCGGTTGCGAGCAATAGTGCCGTCGGCGAGATGAACCGGTGTTTGCTCCACCACTGCCCAGTATTGTTCGATATATGGAGATATCTTAAGAGTAGAGTCGGCCATTGCCGCTCTCATCCACGCTCCCACCATAGCCCCGGCATCGTCGAGAGTGCGAGGATCTTTTACCATACGGAGCTGACCATCATCTGACACATCGCCGGCCTTGTCCGCCTCTTCTGCGAGGAAACGTATGCGGTCGCTGACATAGTCGGAGTATTTCTTATCGCCGGTGATTTTGGCAGCATCGAGAAGGGCATCATACATAACAGCCCATTCATAGCTTGTAAGCCTGTAGGTGCCTTGATTCACTTTCCCATCGGTCATCTTGGCAGGGGTGACTTCATCGATATATGCGAATACGCGGTCGATATCGGCTTTTACGGAGTCGGGATTCAGTTGACCATAGGGGGTCTTGTAGTCTGGCTGGAGGAGATGGAGGGGGGTGGTAGAGTCGTTGATCTCCTGCTCTGCTTGTTTTTGCTCGCTTTTGCCGCAGGCTGCGAGGGCAAGGATGGCGAGGATTACTAAGTTTTTATTTTTCATGATTTATAAATTTTCGGGCTTCCGCCCTCACATATTCTTTATTTGATTAGAGTGCCTCGGAATTTGCGGCCCTTGAGGTCGGGGCCGAAGTAGAAGCCTGGTTCTGCAGGCTGATTGTAAGCGACATTCTGGTTGGCTACGCTGACTCTGTAGGCTGGATCTTCCATGAAAGTATGGAAGCGATAGCCGGTAGGGTAGTCGGTCACATAAATACGCAGATGTTCATTGTCGGGAGTGCGAGCCATCACTTCCTCTCTCCAGTCGCCGAGAATATCGCCTTGCAAGCAGGGATTTGCCTTTGTCCAGTTGTTTGAGGCTGCACCGTCGAGTTGCTTAAGGACATCGACTTCACCTGTCTGCCAATTGTATTTACTGATTGAAAGAGACTTGGTGTTGCCGTCAAGAAGTTCTGTAAGAAGATCGCCATCCCAAAGGACGCAGAAATTGACAGGGATATGGGCATGGGTCTCATCCATAAAATTATTTTGAGGGGTGATCAGCTCGCCTGTAAAAGACCTGAGTCCACCGCTACTTGGCGACCAGAGTTCGACACCTTCATGAGTAGGGTCAATGTCTCCAGCCATACAACGCCCAATATCCTTATTGCTTGGATAGCGGAGTATGGTTTCGCCGGTGGCTGCATCACGCAGAGTGGTGCCATCTTTTTTATTTTCATGGCATCCCCAGACGTAGTATTTTTCATTGTTAATATCCGAAAGGAGATGAATAGCGTCGCCATGATACATTCCGGTAGAATAGAGGCCGGTCCCATCATGGTCTACGGTCATTTGTCCGTAGATAATCTCATCACAGCCATCGCCGTCGACATCAGCTATTCTGAGGTTGTGGTTGCCTTGTCCGCCATATGCTTCGTTGCCGGGCATTGTTGAGTCAAAAATCCAGCGAAGTTTCAGCTCTTTCCCGTCCCAATCATAGGCAGCGAGAGCAGATTTTGCATAATACCCGCGGCACATGATGACGGAAGGATGTACCCCGTCGAGATATGCGATTGCTGCCAAATAGCGTTCGCTGCGGTTGGCGTAGCCGTCACCCCAATCTTTCAGTTGTCCGCGAGCAGGTTGGTAGTCGACAGTAGACATGGCTTCACCTGTCTTTCCATTGAATACAGTAAGATATTCAGGGCCGGCAATGATGCGTCCTTTCATGTTTCGCCAATCGGCTTTATGATCGCCAATCAGCTTATTAGTGCCGTCGATGGTGCCATCTGCAGTTTTGCACACTACTTCTGCACATCCGTCGCCGTCGAGGTCGTAGACCATGTATTGGATGTAGTGAGCACCTGAGCGTATATTTTCACCAAGATTGATGCGCCAAAGTTTAGTGCCATCAAGTTTGTAGCAATCAAGATATGTGGGGCCCGTAAATCCATCATGGGCATTGTCATGGGAATTTGTAGGATCCCATTTGAGAATTATCTCATATTCACCATCGCCATCCACATCGCCTACAGAAGCATCGTTGGCATTATAGAAATATTCTTTGCCCCATATGTCGACTCCGAGTTCCGGACGGTCTAAAGGAATGTCGATATATCCTAATGGAGCATTGGCGGGTAGGGTATAGGAGCCGGAGAGTATCCCTTTTGATGGCTTGACTTCATAGAAAGCAGCCTCGGCTCCCTTATAATTGTCAGTAAAGAAAGTAGACTCTGATATGGGGGTTTTGTTGATTTTCTTTCCGTTTCGGTAGACGTCGAAAGATTGGGATTCAGGATCGTGGGAAAGATATCTCCAAGAGATATTAACTTTGTCGGGCGATTCTCTTACAGCCACTACGCCACGGCCAAGATTCTCCATCTTTAGCTTTGAGAAGTCGTAGCGTGCCTGAGCATCGGAATGGTTGATATTGGAGCATAATGCAACTCCAAGCAGCAACGTCCTTATGAATTTTCTTTTCATTATCGTATTAAGATTGGGTTAGTTTATAGGTCATTTAATATTCATTAGGTAGTCTTTTCGAAAGATTTCTCAAAGTTATTAATAATTTTTAAAATATCACGCATAACTAAGGAATTTTTTATTAATTTTGCAAATGAAAAACAACAAACAACACGCAAATAATGCTAATGAAAAAGATTTTTACAATTTTAGGAGCTTTAGTTGCAGGGGGATTGGCAACCTTTGCTAATCCTGTGACGTATGCTCCGCAAGTTAAGATGAATGCAGCTTCGTATGATGATGAAATTATTTTCGAAGCGCCAGAAGGGGAATTGACTTGGCTTGACCGTTCTTGCGATGGTTTTGTCACCGGCCATTTCTCTACGACCCATGGCGAGATCCTTGGCTCTATAGTGCAAAAGGTAGAAGGAGAAGATGGCTATGTCTATCTTAGCCATATGGCTTCCGAGTATCCGGTAGACACTTGGACCAGATTTGAGCGAGCAGGCAATACACTTGTGATGGAAGGTGTCCATGCTATATATCGGGAATATGATGAATATGAAGACCTTGAGCTGACTGTCTATCTTGCGCCGATGAAGTTGGTGGTCAACGAAAATAATGTAGGTACGTTTATGGTGACTGATGATTGCCGCTATGTCTTGAATATTGGAGAGGATGGCACTTTGACGTCAGCCGATCCGGACATTCTCCTTGGAGTGTGTGTGCATACGCCTGATCCGGAAGTGGAGGGAAATGATGTGTGGATTTGGAAAGGATTTGGCGACCGCAACATAAAGATGGAGGCTGCCAAAGGTGAACCTATCTCATTGCCCGAAGGATTGGATGTGGCCAATTGGGTGATGTTTGATGGCTATCAAAATAATTTCGTTCAAGTAGCTATAGATGGGGATGACTTCTATGTCAATGGAGTAGACCGTTCGCTTCCTGATGCATGGATAAAAGGAAAGATAGCCGATGGTAAAGTGACTTTCCCTTCCGGCCAATATCTTGGAGCTGATATGGAAATATTCTATTACAGCTATTTCTGCGGTGCGGAATTCTCTGAAGAAGAGAATGAGTATGGCGAGCTTATTTCAGTGGCAAGCTATGCCGACAGTGCTATCTTTGACTACGATCCAGAAATCGGAAAACTGACATTGGAGAGAGGATATATCATCAATTCTACACCCAGGAAACTGTTTGCTCTCTATTTCTATGACAACGTATGGATCGCAATGCAGCATCGCAATCCTGAGACAGCTCCTCTCCCCCCTTATGCTCTTGAATATTTTTACGATTATTTGGGGCAGTCAGTTTTCTTTATGCTTCCAAATACAGATGAAGAGGGGAATATTCTCAATGTTGATAATCTTTATTATGAAATATATGTCAATGGCGAACTTCAATACTTCGATATAACTGATGAAGATTGGAATGTAGAAAATACCTCGCGCATACCATATATGTATGACGATTGGGAGGATTTCTGGGTTGCTTCTGAAAAACCTGAAGACCATACTGTATATCTCTATTATGATGGAGAAGTGGAGAACATTGGCATACGCAGCATATATGTCAATGAAAATGGAGAAGACGTCTATAGCAAGATGGCATACTGGGGCGACACAAGCTCTGCAAATGAAATAAATGGAGAGCAGATACCTGTATCAGTAAAATGGTATGATCTCCAAGGCCGTCAAGTCAGCAGGCAGAATGCCGGCGTAGCTGTGAAGGTTGCTACTTACAGCGATGGCCGCGTAGTGCGCAGCAAGATTATTTCTAAGTAAGAGCTTAAGAATTAATCTTCAAGGAATGAACAAAGATGGTGTTTGCTTTTATTGGCAAACACCATCTTTGTTTCATATAAATTGCATTTTTGTTGAGGATTATTACATTTTTGTAAAGGGTGAACTTTAGATATAATCACGACATTTTAATAGTGAAAATACTTTTAAACACACACATACACCCTTGATACTATGAAAAAGTTATTCTTGATTCTCGCAGTCATAATCGGAGCGATGACAGCTTCGGCAGGAACCAATAGAACACACGATGTCAATGTCCTCCCACGGGCAGCTCAAATCATATTGAAGGAGAACTTCAAGTCTGAAGTGAGCCACATAAAAATTGGTAAGGAGTTTGGCCATATCAGAAAGTATGATGTGGTGATGACCGATGGCACCGAAGTTTCATTCGATAAGCATGGCAATTGGAAGGAAGTAGAAATGGCACCTGCCGCGGCAGTTCCCTCTGCTATAATTCCTAATCCGATAACTGCATTTTTGAAAGGCAATGAGAAGGATGCCAAAGTGACCGGTATTGAAAAGAAGAATTATGGTTATGAAATAGAACTTTCTAATGGGAAAGATGTAAGGTTTACTGAAAAAGGTAAATTCATCAGATGAAGTTGTTTAAACTTATTTTTTTATTAATATTTCGTCAGGTTTTCGAGCGG
>CAMWLX010000025.1 GCA_947175225.1 uncultured Porphyromonadaceae bacterium | reverse complement strand
CTTCTTGTATATAAGGTGAATGACAACGAGTACTTCCTCGTGATCAATGCAGCCAATATCGCAAAGGATGTTGCATGGATTTTCGAAAAGGCTGTAGGCTATGACATCAATGTAGAAAATGAAAGCCCATACTACGGTGAACTTGCAGTTCAGGGTCCAAAAGCAGAAGAAGTGCTTTCAAAGATTCTTGGTCTTCCTCTTGAAGAAATAGCATTCTATAATTTCAAGACTTATCATCTTGATGGAGAAGATGTCATCATAAGCCGTACCGGTTACACAGGAGAAGATGGCTTTGAAGTATATGGTTCTCATGATTTTACAGTGCGTCTCTGGGACAAACTTATCGAAGCCGGTGTGCAGCCTTGTGGCCTTGGATGCCGAGATACCCTTCGTTTTGAAGTTGGTCTTCCTCTTTACGGTGATGAACTTTCAGCTGACATCACTCCAATTGAAGCAAGCCTATCGATGTTTGTGAAGCTCGACAAGGAAGAATTCATAGGTAAGGAAGCCCTTGCTCTTCAGAAAGCTGAAGGAGTAAAGCGTCGCATTGTCGGAATCGAACTTGAAGGAAACGCTATCCCTCGCCATGGTTATCCTGTAGAAGTCAATGGGGAAGTGGTAGGCGAAATCACCACCGGATATCGCTCCATCTCCACCGGCAAATCCGTGGCTATGGCAATGATCCAAAAGCCATATGACAAACTTGGCACTCAAGTGGAAGTCCGTATCCGCAAGAAGACCTTCCCCGGAAAAGTTGTCAAAAAACGCTTCTACGACAAGAATTATAAGAAATAAAGTCCTTAACGTCTTTAAAGTCCTTAAAGTCTTTAAGGTCATTAATCAACCAGAAAATAAAACTTTAAATCAATATAACAATGACAATCAAAGAAAATCTCCGCTATGCGGAATCTCACGAATGGGTAAGCCTTGACGGCGAAATCGCAACTGTTGGTATCACTGACTATGCTCAGCATGCGCTTGGCGATATCGTATATGTAGATATGCCTGAAGTTGGCGATGAAGTTACAGCCGGCGAAGAATTCGGTGCAGTAGAATCTGTAAAGGCTGCTTCCGACCTTTATTCTCCGGTAAGTGGCGAAGTTGTAGAGATCAACGAAGCTCTTGAGGATGAACCCGGACTCATCAACCAGGATGCATTTGCCAACTGGATCATGAAAGTGAAGGTTTCTGACCCATCTGAAGTTGAGGGGCTGCTTGATGCCGAAGCATACGCTAAGATTTGCGAAGAATAATTTTTCAATTCATAATTCATAATGCATAATTCATAATTGTTTTCACCGAGAAAAGATATGATATGCAAACTTTAATTATGCATTATGAATTGTGCATTATGCATTAGATTAAATGAATAGATATATTCCGCATACTGAAGAAGACATTAAGGTGATGCTTGAGAAAATCGGGGTTAATTCTACCGATGATCTTTTTTCAGACATCCCGGAAGAAGTGATCTTCAAAGGTGAGTATGATATCCCTTCCGCCATGTCGGAAGTTGAACTTCGAAAGCATTTTCAAGAACTTGGCGATAAAAACACTCGTCTGAAGGTGTTTGCGGGCGGTGGAGCTTACGACCATTATTCCCCATCCGTAATCGGACACCTGCTTTCCCGCAGTGAGTTTTATACTGCCTACACTCCATATCAGCCAGAAATCTCACAGGGCACACTCCAATATATATTCGAGTATCAGAGCATGATTTGCGAGCTGACTGGGCTGGAAGCAAGCAACGCTTCCATGTACGACGGTGCTACGGCGACTGCTGAGGCTGCCATGATGATGGTGGCTTCTGCCAAGAAGAAAAATCGCGTTCTCGTTTCAGCCACAGTCGCTCCGCGTGTCGTAGAAGTAGTGAATACATATACCAAATTCCATGGTGTTGATTTGACTATTGTTCCGGAAAAAGATGGAGTGACCGACCTTGAAGCTCTTTATGCAGCTCTCGAAGGAGGGGATGTGGCAGGTGTGATTGTGCCGTGTCCTAATAAATATGGTATAATTGAGGATTTCACAGGCGTTGCAGATAAAGTTCATGCTGTGAAGGCTCTTCTTGCGATGAATTGCGATCCCTCTACGCTTGCTGTGCTCCGCACTCCGGCAGAATGGGGTGCAGACATAGCTTGTGGCGACGGCCAGACTCTTGGCATGCCTTTGCAATTCGGAGGCCCATACCTCGGATTCATGGCTTGCTCCAAAGCGCAGCTCCGCAAGATGCCGGGTAGAGTGGTTGGTGCTACAAAGGATGCTGATGGCAAACGTGCATTCGTGCTTACCCTTCAGGCTCGTGAACAGCATATACGCCGTGAAAAAGCAACTTCCAACATATGCTCTAACCAGAGCCTGATGGCTCTGTATGCAACAGTTTATGTGGCATTAATGGGAAAGAAGGGCCTTGAGGAAGTCAACAAGCTCAGCTGCGATGGTGCTCATTACCTTTATAATAAGCTGCTTGCAACAGGAAAATTCCATAAGGTGTTCGACAAGCCATTCCTTAAGGAGTTTACTCTTCACACAGATTTGGATGTGAAGAAAGTCAACGAATATCTTGCTTCCAAGGGATATATGGGTGGCATCGATCTCGGTGACGGCCTTGTGGAGTTTGCAGTGACTGAAAAGAGAACTAAGGAAGAAATCGACGAATTTGTAACTTTAATGCTGGAGGCTTAAGAAGATGAAATACTACGATAAACTGATATTTGAACTTTCACGTCCCGGCCGTGTGGGTTACGAACTGCCAAAAAATGATTTTGCGACTGAAGGGGAGAAGGAAATTCCGTCTGATCTTCTTCGCAAATCTCCGCTTGACCTTCCAGAGGTGTCAGAGCTGGACGTTGTGCGCCATTATACCAATCTCTCCAACAAGAATTTTGGCGTTGATACCGGTTTCTATCCACTCGGTAGCTGCACAATGAAGTATAATCCGAAAATTAATGAAGAAGTAGCGGCAATGCCTCAGTTTGCCGAGCTCCATCCTCTTCAGAATCCGGAGACCGCTCAGGGAGCTCTCGAGCTTTATTGGAATCTTCAGAATGCTCTTGCAAATCTTGCAGGTTTTGAGGAATTCACACTAAATCCATACGCCGGAGCACATGGTGAGCTTACCGGACTGATGGTGATGAGAAGTTACCATAAAGCACGCGGCGACCATAAACGCACAAAGATCATAGTTCCTGATTCTGCACATGGCACCAATCCTGCTTCAGCAATGGTTGCAGGTCTTGAAGTGGTGGAAGTAAAGAGCCGTCCCAACGGATCGATCGATATCGAGGATCTCAAACCGCTTCTCAATGATGAGGTGGCTGGCATCATGATGACAAATCCGAACACTCTCGGTATGTTTGAGACTGAAATTGCTGAGATAGCCAAACTCGTACATGATGCTGGAGGTTTGCTATATTATGATGGAGCCAACTTCAACCCACTTCTCGGTAAAGTTCGTCCCGGCGACATGGGATTTGATATCATGCATATCAATCTTCACAAGACTTTCTCTACTCCTCACGGAGGCGGCGGTCCCGGCAGTGGTCCGGTAGGCGTCGCAAAACACCTTGTTAAGTTCTTGCCGAATCCTCATGTGAAGAAGGATGAAAACGGAAAGTTCTATGTTGAGAATGGCGATGAAGCTCTTGGAAGCGTTTCGACTTTCTTCGGCAACTTCGGAGTAATGATGAAGGCATATGCCTACATCTTGAGTCTCGGCAAAGAAGGAATCAAGGAAGTGGGTCCGATGGCAACCCTTAACGCTAATTATATTAAGGAAAGCCTAAAGGACGACTATCTGCTTCCTATAGAAGGAGTTTGCAAGCATGAGTTCGTATTCGATGGCTTGAAAGATAAGTCGACAGGTGTGACAACGCTCAATGTGGCTAAACGTCTGCTCGATTATGGATTCCATGCTCCTACAATCTACTTCCCGCTTCTCTTCCATGAATCTATGATGATTGAGCCAACTGAGACAGAAAGTCTTGAGACGCTCGATGAGTTTATCGATGTCATGCACAAGGTAGCCAAAGAAGCTCGTGAGACTCCTGATGAAGTCAAGAATGCACCGCTTACAACAATCGTGCGTAAACTTGACGAAACCACAGCAGCAAAGAACCCGATTCTGAACTATAAAGCCCTTAAAAACTTATGAAAATCATCATAATCGGTGCAGGTCCCGGAGGATATGAGACCGCTCTTGAAGCAGCGAAGAGAGGTCATGAAGTGACTCTTTTCAATGGTGACCGCCTCGGAGGTACATGTCTTAACGAAGGTTGTATCCCCACGAAGTGCCTATGCCGAAATGCTGAAATGGTTGCATCCTTCAAGGAGGCTGAGAAATTCGGAGTGGATGACTTCACTTTCACGCTCGACTACAACAAGGTAGTCGAGCGTAAGAAAGAAGTGGTAGATACACTTCGCAATGGCATTGATTCTATGCTCAAGGCTGCCAAAGTCAGTGTAGTGAATGCAAAGGCTTCATTCAAGGATGCTCATACCGTAGTGGCTGACAACGAGGAATATACCGCTGATTACATTATTATTGCTACGGGCTCCACATCCAGATCCCTCCCGATAGAGGGACATGATCTCGAATGTGTGAAGGATTCCACTCAGATACTCGATATCGAGTATATCCCCGAATCCCTGACCATAATCGGTGGAGGAGTAATCGGAATGGAGTTTGCCAATATATTCGCTTCGTTTGGATCTAAAGTGACAGTGATAGAATTTATGAAGCAAATTCTTCCTCCGTTTGATTCTGACATAGCAAAGCGTCTTAAGCAGACTCTTTCTAAGAAAGGCATAAAGATTGTCACAGGAGCAGCGGCGAAGAAGATTGAGCAGAATGAAGACTATGAGGTAGTAGTGACATACGATGTCAAGGGAAAGGAAGAAACTGTAGTGAGCTCTGATCTTTTGATGGCTGTAGGCCGTGCCCCTCGTGTCGATGGACTCAATCTGGAGGCTGCCGGAGTAGAATATACTCCGAAAGGAATAGCAGTAGATGGCTGGATGCGTACCAACGTTCCCCATATCTTTGCCATAGGCGATGTAAATGCCAAGATGATGCTTGCACATGTAGCAAGTTTTCAGGGTCTCCATGCTTTGAATGCGATCGACGGCAAAGAAGACAAAATCAATTTTGGCATAGTCCCAAGCGCCGTCTTTGTTGTGCCCGAATGTGGTATGGTAGGGATGACTGAAGAAGCATGCAAGGCTCAGGGAATTGAGATCCTTAAAGGACAGAGCTTCTTCCGATCAAATGGCAAAGCCCTTGCAATGGGTGAACCCGATGGACTTTGCAAACTCATATTCCGAAAGGACGACGGAAAGCTTATTGGTGCACATATCATGGGAATCGGGGCTGCGGATCTTGCACAGCAATGTGCAGATCTGATGAATGCCGGAATGACACTTGAAGAGATCGAAAATATTATCTTTGGTCATCCAACGGTTTCTGAAGTTATTCTGACAGCTTGCCACAACGCCTGAAGCAATCTTCAGAAAGTTGCCGTATCCAATTATGAATTATGCATTACTTGCTTTAGCTAGAATGAAGTTAATTATGCATTAAAAAAATATGAATATTGAATTGAAAAAGATTGCCGCCATCACAATGGTTCGTGACGATGATTTCTTCCTTCGGAAGTGGGTGGAATATTATGGTAATGAACTTGGTCGAGACAACCTGTATATACTCTTTGACGGTGAAGATCAAAAAGTACCCGATTTCTGTGAGGGTACGCATACGTATATCCACAAACGTCTGAGCAATCAGATTGTGGAAGGGGAGCGTGTGCGTCTTGGTCTGCTCAGCGACAAGGCAGCCGATCTTTTAGAGAAAGATGGCTACGACTTAGTGATCGGTGTTGACTGCGATGAATTTATCGTGGTGGATCCAAAACTTGGCAAAGGATTGGCGGAGTTTCTTTCAGAACAAGAAATAGACTTTACGATTTCTCCTTTAGGTGTTGACATTGGTCAGCACCTGGAGAAGGAATCGGAGATCGACGGGAGCAAGAAGTTTCTTGAACAAAGGAGATTTGGATTTCTTGACACTCGCTATACGAAAGGCTCCATCATTGCCAAACCTGTAAGGTGGGGCAGAGGATTCCATCGCGTCAAAGGGCATAATTTCCACATTTGTCCGAATCTCTATCTATTCCACTTCGGATGCATAGATATGAAGCGTATGCGAGAACGTTTTATGAATCCTGACCGCATCGGGGGCACCTCGACCCGACATTTCAAGAAGCGTACACGTACAATTAATCTTGTGACCAATCACGAAGCTCGTGAATTCGACGAGACGACTGCATTGGCAAGAAAGATGCAAACTTGGATACGTCCGATCTATTCTTGGAATAAGCCAGCCATGCTTGGACGTGTGTTGGTAGTGGAAATCCCGGAAAGATTCCGACATCTGGTATAGATTTCTCCACATCAAAACTTTGAAATGATGAATACGTCGAGAATGAGGACAACAACTAAAGAACCCATAGATGCTGTCATTCTATGGGTAGATGGTGATGACCCTGTATGGAAAGCCAAATGTGACGCTGCAAGAGGCGGCAATGCTATGACACGAAGAGACGATATCGGAGGAGATCTTCGTTTCAGACAGATGCGTGAGATAGATTGGTGTGTTGCGGGCATAAATAAATTTGCATCCTTCATCCGGCGTATCTATATAGTGACTGATGGTCAGGATCCTCATCTTGAGAATACAGTAGGGAAGTGGTTTGAGAATCCAATCCCTGTAGAGATAGTAGACCATAAAGTGATCTTCCGAGATTATGAACAGTATCTTCCGACTTATCAGTGCAACTCTCTGGAGACGATGATTCATAGAATACCCGGGCTTTCCGAACGATTTGTATACTTCAATGATGATTTTGTGCTTACGAATGATATAAGTCCGGAAGAATGGTTCTCCACAGATGGAAAAGTCATAGAATACGGGAAGTGGATGCCCAATTTTCTGCTTGATCTTTTGCACGCAGTAAAACCAAAGAAAAACGGATTGAAAACAGTTGGATTCAAAGACATAATGGAAAACGGTGCGAAACTTGTCGGCAGCCGTAAAACCCTATTGATGCGCCACACGCCTCATCCAGTGCTGAAGTCGCTCAGTGAGCGTCTGCTGGCAGAATATCCTGATTGCGTAGATATAAACAGCCGCGATAAGTTCCGAGCACCGTGTCAGTTTAATCCTCAGGTAGCAAAGCATATTCTGGCACATCGTGAAGGAAAGCTCGAAGTAAGAAGTCCAAAAGGGAAAACACTATTCCTTAAGCCTTTTGCCAATCGTCCGCACTATCTGCGCAATCATCTTAAGCCATTTCTTGCAGGAAAACCTTTGCCCCCATTCACATGTATAAATTCTCTTGCTGAGGCAGATCCGGAAGATCGTAAGTTATTTCTCGAGTTCATGCACCAACTGTTTAATCCCAATTTTCAATGACAAGTGATCTTATTTCAAGAATGCAGTAAGAAATAAGCCATTGTGTCTTTTTCAGGAGAATAAGAACTTTTGTCTTTATAATTTGTCTTCTGGAAAAATGCTCCGGAGGTATATTCTGCAAATCTTGATTCGTCATATGGATCATCCTTATGCTCATACCATAAGATATGGGTAGGATCCTGAATCTTTTGAGGCATCAATGCAAACTGATCATATGCCATTTTATTGTGAATAGTCACAAACTCAAAAAGAAGTTGATGTATGTAATAGTTCAATGCATGATTTTCGTATTTCCAGTATAGATGCATTGCATGACGCCATACGGCAAGAAGCTGATTGCCTTTTTTAGCTCTGATGAAACAATTCTGAATGAACGCAAACCAACCTCCTAATTTACGACCTGACTTATATACGAAGAAATCAGTATCTTCAATTTCTTTTGGAATCGGGGCTGTGACGAATGCTGTAGAATCAAGCCATATTCCACCATGCTGAAATAATAGTTCCACTCTACATAAGTCACTGAAATGAGCGGGACCTATAATCCCTTTCTTCCATTTGTCGATTATATAATCGGGAAGATCTATCCAGTCAAATAAGTTGGTTTGATCGAGAATGACTAACTCTTGTCGCAGATGCCTCCTCATGCTTCTGAAACATGCCTTGACTATGGCAGGAGCATTTTCTTCTCCTTGAAGCCACAGTGTAAACACACGCTCTTTCTCATTAGTTTCAACTCGATTGTCCGGGATAAACTCCTCAATATCTTTTTTATATATCTTCAAGTAAGATAGCAGACTTCTTTCGATAGCAGACTCTCTTTTCCATCTTCTTGCTTGGCGCGGTCTCCAAAGGGGATTCAGGATGTGTCCATGAACTGCCAAGGTTAATTTTCTAATGATATTGTGAAGTAATCTTGAATATTTAGAATGAGCCATTATCAATCGAATAAATGAGAATTTCTATATTTAGCATCGAAGTCAAGTATGTGAACGGAACGCATAAGCCAGGAGAAAAAGCGAGGGTTATTCCTTAGGAGATTTGCTCTCCACCATTTCTTTAATCCCAATGCTTTCGGAGAAGGTAATGGATAGGCCTTAACTTGTTCGCTTATTCGTTTTATTTCATTATGCCTAAGCATAATATCTTTTTCATCCCGCGCTATGATTTTTGACGCATTCACAGCAGCTCTGTTGACATAGCAATTTCTTTTTTCAGCATCATTTTTGCCCAAAGAAGATTCTATCATTTTCATCCGGTCTATGCAAGATAGGAAATAATCTCCTCTATTTCTGGCTACGTCAGAATGAATGATACTTCCTTTTCTCATCCGATAATGATATAGCACCCTAGGATTCAATACCATCTTATTTACATTTTTTAGCCAATTGCTATAGACATAAATATCTTCAAAGTTCCGTCCTTCCGGAAATTCGCAATTTATGATCGATCGTTTGTGAAGCTTATTCCAAACATAGTTGGGAAGTCTGTCCATCCCTATTTCTTTCATGGCCTCTTGTCCATCAATGACTTTGTGAGAATCAGTCAGATGTTTTGTGGAGTGACGTCCCTTGTATTCTCTGCGATATCCTATTTGAGCTAATTCAGCATCGTAGCCAATAATGTCATTATAAAGACACTCGAACATTTCCGGCTCTATCCAGTCATCAGCATCGACAAATCCAATGTATTGTCCCAGTGCAACTTTTAAGGCGGCATTCCTCGCACTCGAGAGACCTCCATTCTTCTTATGTATCACTTTGAAGCGGTGATCTCTTGCGGTGAATTCATCACAAATTGTGGGGGAGGAGTCCTTACTTCCGTCATCAACCAAAATACACTCCCAGTCAGAAAAGGTCTGGGTTTGAATAGAATCAAGGCATTCTCTTAAGTACTTCTCCATATTATATATGGGCACTATAATACTTATCTCTGGCTTTTCCATTTTTTTAGGGTTTTGGACTGCAAAATTACTAAAAAAAAAACATCTCTGCAAGTGTTAAGCATAAGAGAGGGAATGCACAGATGCGCATTCCCTCTCTTATGCTTAACAACGTCTATTATTAGAGATAATAAACAATTGTGGTCACTGAAGCGGGGTCTATGAAGACTTTGTCGTTTAGACTGAAGCGAGCCTGCTTCAAGTTCTTTTCTGCGGTGGTAGTATATGTATAGACAGCCTTAACTCCTTCCGGAGCAGCCATATCTACAGTTATGCCGTTCGTCTTGTTGTAGTTGGTCAGAACAACTACAAGCTTATCCCCTTCCGGAGCCATATATGCAGACCCGAAGAAATCCTTGCTTTCATCCAATGTAAGATCTACACGTTTGTAGCCGGGACGGACGAAGAGACTGTAGTTGCCAAGAACCCAAAGATTTGGATTAGCAGCGACAGAACCTCCATTCTTGAAATCATCGCTATATTCACCTCCTACGGGTGTGGTCTTTATAAGCTCAAAACGGTTTTTCTGTCCCCAACGTTCTACAGACATTGCTGTCCAATAGCTCCAAGAAGAGCATCCTGCAACTGTGATGTCATTGTGGATCACGCGGCTCATATACTGCGCGATATCAAATTCAGTAGCATTATCGTAGTTTCCGTCAAGTTCAGCAGGCGCATCGCCAAGCATAGACCATTCAGTCTGATACACCTTAAGATTGCGGGCTTTAGCAGCAGTGGCAACTTTCGACC
Organism: uncultured Porphyromonadaceae bacterium; assembly: GCA_947175225.1. Taxonomy (GTDB): domain Bacteria; phylum Bacteroidota; class Bacteroidia; order Bacteroidales; family Muribaculaceae; genus Lepagella. The sequence goes on along the minus strand of CAMWLX010000025.1, from coordinate 7,835 downwards.
TGACATCGCGCATTCCCGTCCAAGTGCCTTCAGTCCAATAGCTGTGTCCGCAGATGATGTTGTCGAGACGCTTGATATCACCTACATAAGCATTAGATGAAGGATCATAGAAAGCATCTATTGTATTGGAGCGGGCATTGTTTCCGCTATACAACTCCGTCCAAGCACCAGCCTCTGCAATGAGGATGTAAGTGTTAAGGTCACGAGCTGTCAACGACTTGTCAAGTTCTTTTACAAGCCTTGCAATCTCAGTATTCTGCCAGCCTGAACCTTCCTGCGAAGCCTCACCATTTTCTCCTACACCCCAATCATACTGAGGTTCGTTGACAGGGGAGATGTGTGAAATATTGTAACCGGCTTCTGTGAAGTGCTTGGCAACTTCTGCCATGTATTCAGCATATTGCGAATAACCTTCTTCCTTAAGATTGCCATGAGCTCCGTTGTCGGAATATCCCATGCCGTTGAGCGTATACTGCACGAGAGGGGAGTTGCTGAAAAGCACGAATTTCTCGCATCCCATATTCTTAGCCTGCTCCATGAAATAACGTTGTCCTGCACAACTATTCCAGTTGTAGCTTCCGGTGCTGAGATAGCTTTGAGCGCGGTTGTTTGCAGCCATATTGCTCTCATTGCCTTGCTCCTCGGTTCCGGCACCCAAATTGACACGCCACATGGAAAGTCCGATACCTTGCGGCTGCCCGTCAGAAGAAATATTTTGAGAAAACAGCAATTGGGCTATTTCATTGCGGTTGTCGGTCCAATATTGTCCAATTTGGTTAGGCAGCCAGCAGTCTGAAGCTGCAAATCCTTCCATTTCCTGATACGTCTTGGAAGTATTTACAGTCACTTTCTGATTGGTCAATGGGAAGTTTGCCACGGGAGAAGTCACATCGTCGTCTTCTCCGAAACTTGGGCCGCTTGGACCTTCACTTCCTACAGGATGCTTGGTAGACACTCCATGGGGCTCATCACTACAAGAGCCCAAAGAGATCACTGCAGCTCCACATAACGCAAGCGATATTATCGTTTTCTTATTCATACTTTAAAAAGTTAAGTGTTTATCACAAATCGCCTCTCCGAGGCTACTGAGATTTTTTACGATGACCCCAGGCTGAAGCCTGGGGTTTTTTAACAATATCAGCTCTCCGAGCTGAGTAAATTCCATCCGGGTTTTCTAACAATATCAGCTCTCCGAGCTGAATCAGTTCCATCCGGGGTTCTGCTTGATAGCACCATTTGAATGTTCTACTTCATAGTTAGGAATTGGGAAGAGCATGTCTCGGTCTTCGCGGAAGCGATAGCCCTTGTCGCTCGGTTCGCCCTGATTCCACTTCTCATACATATCGGCATCTGCCCCCGTATTGTATTTGACGAAGCTGCCATCAGGACCCATGACATTGCAGATCATCTTCTTTCCATTGGAGCAATCCCAGCGGCGAAGGTCGTAAAGACGACACTGCTCGTGAGCAAGCTCAAGACGGCGTTCATTTCTAATGGCATCGCGAAGGGCAGTGCCTGTAGAAGTCACGTCAGAAAGATTGACACGCGTACGAACCTGATTGAGTGCCCATTGACCTTGTGAATCATCTCCGGTCTCGGCGCAAGCCTCAGCATACATAAGGAGCACGTCGGCATAGCGGAGCACACGATGGTTGAGAGGAATCTTGTCGATGTTGTAGACTTCAGGACGATCCTCAAGCGGAACGAAATACTTGCGGATGATGCGAGCCGACTTATGCTGAGCAGGATCAATTATATAACCTTTATAATAGTCTGCAGCCGTCCAACCGAATTTATCGATATAATCTTTATATTTTGCGTCATTAATTCCACATACATTGGAATTATTTTTCACAAACTCAGAGAATTTGCTTTCACCTGCAATTTCAGTGCACATTGTCTTGATGATAGTCCAGCGAAGACGTTCTGTATCGCCTGCAGCGATGTAAGCATTCTCCAGGTCAGAAGTAGGTTGTCCCCAACTCCAACCGTCGCCAACACCATTACGGCAACCTGTCACTACAGTGAGCGATCCTCCGAGAGCATAAGTGTCGCCACCATATGTCTGTTGCACTTCAAAGAGGCTTTCAGCACTGTTGTTATGCTTCACACTCCAGACATCACCAAAGTTTTCGAGCAGTCGATATTCACCTGAGTCAATGATTTTCTTTAGAGTGGCTTTTGCCTCTGCCCATTTGCCTTGATATAGCTGAGCCTTCCCAAGGATACCGAGAGCAGCTCCTTTAGTGACTCTACCCATATCTGCAGCTGCAAGTTGTGAACGCTCAGGGAGGTCTGGAATGGCAAGATTAAGTTCATCTTCTATAAACTTGTAGCATTCTTCCTGAGAAGAACGTTCTTTTCCGGCACCGGTATTTGCATATTCAGTCATCAAAGGGACACCACCGAAATTGCGGACAAGATCGAAATAGAAGAAGGCACGAAGGAAGCGAACTTCTGCTATGCGACGTTTCTTGAGGTTTTCATCCATTGTCACTCCCGGGATACGTTCAAGTCCGAGATTGCAGGTAGTGATACCCTGGTAGCGAGCGCCCCAGAAATTCTGGATAATGCCGTTCATATTGCCATTAGGCATGTAGTGGGAGAGTTCCTGATAGCCATCGTCTTGTGTTGTATTGCCATCCCAGAGGTCGTCAGTACACATATCTGAAAGCAACCATGTGTTATATATCTGCCACCATCCGCCACCTTTGGCAATCTGATAATAGCATCCGCCCACATAAGTCTCCACTTCCTCAGGAGTTGAAAAATAAGTGTCGAGGTTTTCTTGTCCTCTCACTTCCTGGTCAAGGAAGTCGTTGCAGGAAGTAAAAGCCCCGAGGCTAATGGCTGCAACGCACGCATATATTGTCTTTTTCATTTTTTTATAATGATGTTTCAGTTATGATTCAAGGTCAGAAATTAAAGTCGACACCGAAAAGGTAGGTCTGAGGAGTTGGATAGTTAGCATTGCCAATACCTTTTTCAATCACGCTACCGTCATAGAAAGGACGTTCCGGGTCCATGCCGGTGTATTTGGTGATTGTGAAAAGATTTTGAGCAGAGAAATATAGACGGAGGTGATAGTCTCCTACCCATTTCTTCGGAAGTGTATATCCCAAGGTGATCAATTTGCATCGTAGATAGCTGCCATCTTCCACATAGAAGCTTGATACGCGACCATAGTTTTGATTGAGGTCGTTGTAAGAAAGGCGAGGAACATCATTGCTTGTGCCTTCACCATGCCAAGCCTTTTGGAGAGTGCCACGATATACGTTCTGACCGCCGCCACCTGAATAACGTTTCTTTTCAAGGTTAAATACGTCGTTGCCGGTAGTTCCGTAGAAGTTAGCCAAGAAATCCCATCCCTTCCAGTTCAATCCGATATTAAAGCCAATCATGAGGTCAGGGTAAGGATTACCTATATAAGATTTATCCGAGTCATTGAGTACTCCATCATGGTTTAGGTCGAGGAATCGGATATCACCCGGCTGAGCATCCGGCTGAAGAAGCGTGCCATGTTCGTCAGTATGAGAGTAAACTTCTTCCCAGTTTTGGAAAAGACCATCAGCTGTATAGCCATAGAAGCGAGAAATCAGCTGTCCATCCTCATTGCGGATGATGCTTTCGTTAAGACCGCCACCAGTGAGTACAGGACCGTCGCCAGAGAATTTGATAGCTTTATTGCGTACACTTGAAAGCTGAACGCCTACGTCATAACCAAAATCATTTACCTTATCGCGCCAGTTGAGAGAGAGTTCCCAACCACGAGCACGCATCTCACCAATATTCTGAGTGATGGCACCCATCCATGCGGGGTTACCGGCTATAAGAAGACCTTGAGCCGCATAAAGCATGTCATGGCTATTCTTCTGATAAAGATCGAAAGTAAGGTTCAAACGATTGCGAAGGAAAGTAGCATCGATACCGAAATCATAGTCTTCAACAGTCTCCCAACGAAGAGTAGGATTACCCATTTGTCCTACGATAGTAGCCGGGAATCGAGTGGAATTGAAGACGTAGTTCACGCCATTGTCCATTGTAGAAAGGAACAAGCCCGGATTGATGTTCTGGTTGCCGACTTTACCCCAGCCAAGACGAACCTTTGCATTGTCGAGCCAGTCGCGTGTGCTTTCCATAAAGGCTTCTTCAGAGAGTCGCCAAGCAAGAGAAACCGATGGGAATGTAGCCCATTTGTTGCCCTGTGGGAAGCGAGAGCTGCCGTCGTAACGGATAGAGGCTGTCAGATAATAGCGGCTATCATAGTTATACATGACACGACCGAGTACTGAAGCAAGAGTCTGATAAGAAGTGCTACCGCTTGCAAACTGGTCGCCAGTACCGGCGCTGACCTCATGGAGAAGATCATTATGTCCCGGAATGTCCTGACGGGAAGCATTTGCCCAATAGTTGGCGTAGCGTTCTGCAGTGAAACCAGCCATAAGTGTCAAGTTGTGCTTCTCAGCGAAGGTGTCCATATAAGTAGCGGTGTTGGTCCAGCTCCAGTTGAGTTGGTCGGAATAGTTGCGATAAGCACTGTTTTTAGCACTCTGCTCAAGGGCATCAATGTGGAAAGCATAGTTATAACCGTCGCTGCGCTGATACCAAAGGTTGGCACCAAACTGTGTGCGCAGAGTCAGCTGCTTTATAGGCTGAATCTGGATATAGGGGTTCATCAAGAGCTGGAACTTGGTGCTGTGATTGTCCATACGTGCCAAAGAAGCCACGGGGTTCCATTCTTGGTTGTTGTAGGAACGCTGGAAGTCGTTCATCGGGTTTGCTGGATCCCATTCAGATTCCGGACGGTAAACCGGGGTAGTGGGGTCCATACTCATTGCAGCAGCGAAAAGTTCAGGTGCGGATTCCCAGCTTTCAAGGTTAGGAGCAAGGTCAAGACCTGCCTTTAACCAATTGGTGAAATTATATTCAGTGTTAAGACGTACGTTCATCTTGTCCCAATATCCGCCACTAAACTGAGAGTTGTTGCGATAGTAACCGGCAGAAAGACTGTAGACGTATTTATCATTTCCACCTCTGACACTGAGAGAATAGTTCTGAACGAGAGCCATCTTGTCTACCACAAGTTTCCACCAGTCTGTGCTGTCAACTTCACCGTAGTCTACATAAGGAGAATTCCAAGGAGCGACACGACCGTCGTTTTCATAGCGTGCGTAGAATACTTTTTCATATTCGTCTGCCCATGCGATGCTTGGCTTCGGAATATATTGCCAACCTACAGATGCAGAGAAGTCAACGTGAGTAGCTCCGGCTTTACCTTTCTTAGTGGTGATGATAATGACACCATTAGATGCGCGAGTACCATAAATGGCAGAAGCAGAAGCATCCTTCAGCACTTCCATACTTTCAATATCATTATTGTTGAGGAAATTGATATTGTCAGTATTCAAAGGCACTCCATCTACTACATAAAGTGGGGCAGTACCGTTTACAGAAGTGACACCACGAATCATTACAGAAGGATTAGAACCCGGACCACCACCGGAAGCAACTTGCACACCGGGAATACGACCCTGAATAGCATCCATTGCGTTTCCGCTTACCATCTCGTTTAGTTCAGAGCCCTTGATGGTAGATATAGAAGAAGTAAGGTCGCTTTTCTTAGCTACACCGTAGCCGACCACAACGAGTTCGTCGAGTGATGTTGAGCTCTCTGAAAGCTCGGCATTGATCACTTTTTGACCTTTAACAGGGATTGAAAGTTGCTGATATCCTACGTAGTTGAATACGAGGGTAGCATTTGAAGGCACATCAGTCAGGATATAATTACCGTCGAAATCGGTTGCTGTTCCTTTACTTGAACCCTGTACCAATACAGTGGCACCAATAAGAGGTTCTCCATCATTTTTGGAGGTGACGACACCTGTCACAGTTAGACCCTGAGCCCATACAGAAAGTCCCAACAACGCGACAAGCATTGTCAATAGGTATTTTTTCATGATAATTGTCTAAATGGTTTTTATAATTGAGAATTGAGAATTGAGAATTTAGAATTAGAACAGTCAATGTCTCCATCTTCCATTCAAAATTCTAAATTCATAATTCTAAATTATTGCATCGGAATGAGACGAGCTCTTTCGGTGTGAGCATCGAAGATAAGCTTGAAGGTGCCTCCGCGTTCTATTGACTCTATATTCACCCAGTTGTCAGGAACGAACTGCTTTCTATAGCCTTCATCACCCCATTTATTCAGATCAACCTTGTCGCCATATTTCCACTGGAAATAGTCGGCATTTCCTGTATAGTGGTCGTTGTCAGGATGCAAGTTGCCATAATACATGAATTTGCCCGGATCTGCGCTGTCGTCTACACGCCAAGTGGCTAAGTTCCACCAGCCATCATGATGCCAGTTGTGGATTACAAAATGAAGTTTGTCGCCTTTGCTGAGTTTCCAATCTTCAAGAATATAAATATGAGGATTATTGGCATCCTTAGTCATCTTGGAGACATCTCGCGGACCATCGCTCATTGGGCCAAAGTAAAATTCTTGCCACCAAGGCTCATTATTCCAATCCCACCATGTGTTGAGGTCATCTCCGCCAAAGTGCATGTGCATCACAGGGTCGATAGCATCAGCAACTGAATAGGACTGCGTAGAATATGTTCCGTTGTAAGTATCGAAACTGAGGAGATAATAAGTGTTGGCTTGATCAAGTTTGATCCAGTTCACTTCATCAGGATTGTCGCCGAGTACGGATGCATTCTCTTTAGAAGGAGCAAAGCATAGAGGTCCGAAAGAGCCTTTCTGACCAAGCAGAGACACTTCTGTGCCAGCCTTTTCATTGTAGTAGCGCACCTCATACTTGTAAGGACCTACATGGTCGCAGAGGATAGGCACACCGAAGATGTCAGACGAGAGGTCGTCTTCATTTTTCACATCGCATAGCCACATCTTTTCCATATCCTGAAGTTCTTGTACCTTCACAATAGACTTCAATGTAGCTGCATGAGCTGCTTCGTTTGCTTCCTTGTCGTAGGCAGTCACTGTGACTTGAAGCGTAGCAGCTTTGCTTGGAAGGATTAGATTCTCAGAGAAATCAAGCTTGGCAGTACCGTTGCCTTCTACTCTGCGAGGGAATCCTTCTACCTGCTTAGGGGATTCTTCTCCGTTAGTGATATCAACTACGTCGATGTCAACATAGTCTACTACTCGGTTGTCGGCGACACTGAACTTAAGGTTGTAGCTTGTCTTCTCTTTGATAAGCACCATTACTTCAGCATCCGGGCTCGTAGTGAAGTAGGGAGCACTCCAGTCTGCATCAAGAGTCACACGAAGATTTTGCTTCTCCTTGCGTCCACCTACATCTGTGACAGTGATTTCCACATTGAAATCTTCACCTGCCTGATCTTCCTGAATCTTGAAAGAATAGTCAAGATCATATTCTTTCAGGGGTTCGCCATAGATTTCAATCAAATTGATTGTTTTGTTTAGTCTAATGTCGTGGCAGACAAGGTCGATGGAGGCGATGCCATCATTATCCGTCACTTTACCGACAATTTTGATTGTTCGCCCGGCCTCAGAACGCTCATGCGTTGTGGCAAGTGTCAATCCGGGAGCTGCACCGTCGACATCTTTCCACTCATTGTGGTTGTCGCAAGCCGTCAGAGCCAAAAACGCAGGCAGCCCTAAAAAGGCTGCTTTGCGACACATTGAGATTAGGTTCATTCGTCAGTTGTTTAAATTAGGTTGAATATATTATTGAATAGATTATTGTCGAGATAAATAGTTTTCAAATTTTGTGCCAAAGATAATAAAAAAAACTGACATATAGAGATTTTTAATAATATTTTTAGAAATTTTTAATAATACCCTATGT